>JAOPZQ010000180.1 GCA_025964075.1 Solirubrobacterales bacterium
GGCGCCGTGCTCGTCGCCCAGGATCCGCTCGCCGCCCTGCAGCGCCTGGCGACCGCCTGGCGCCGCGAGCTCGGGGCGCAGGTCATCGGGGTCACCGGCTCGACCGGCAAGACCTCGACGAAGGATCTCCTCGCCGGCCTGCTCGCCGGCGAGCGGCGCACGGTCAAGAGCGCGGCGAACCGCAACACCGAGATCGGCCTGCCGCTCGAGCTCCTCGGCGCGCCGGAGGGAACGGAGCTGCTCGTGCTCGAGATGGCGATGCGCGGGGTCGGTCAAATTGCCGAGCTGGCGGCGATCGCCGAGCCCGACGTCGGCGTGATCGTCAACGTCGGTCCGGTCCACCTCGAGCTGCTGGGGACGATCGAGGCGGTCGCCTCGGCCAAGGCCGAGCTGCTCGCCGGGCTGCCGCCGGGCGGCACGGCGGTCGTCCCGGCGAACGAACCGCTGCTCGAGCCGCACCGCCGCGACGACGTCACGTGGGTCACGTTCGGAGACGGCGGCGAGGTGGAGCTCGAGGCCTACGAGCTGAACCGCGCGATCGTCCGCGCCGGCGAGGAGCGCTTCGTCCTCGACATCGACCTCCCGCAGCGTCACCAGCTCGAGAACCTGCTCGCCGCGGTCGCCGCCGCGCGCGCCGTGGGGGTCCATCCGGCGGGTCATGTGCGCTTCGAGGCAAGCGCCCACCGGGGCGAGCGGGTCGAGGCCGCCGACGGCGTTCTCGTCATCGACGACTGCTACAACGCCAACCCAATGTCCGTCCGTGCCGGCCTCGAAGACCTCTCGCTGACCGCCCGCGCCCGCGGAGGCCGCGCCGTGGCGGTGCTCGGCGACATGCTCGAGCTGGGTCCCGGCGAGCGCGAGGCGCACGAGGAGGCCGGGCGCCAGGCGGCGGCGGCCGAAGTCGACGTGCTCGTGACCGTCGGGCCGCGCGCCGCCGCGATGGCGGATCCGTTCGGAGGCGAGGCCTATCCGGTGGCCAGCGCCGCCGAGGCCGCCGCACTGCTGCCCGAGGTGCTCCAGCCGGGCGACACGCTCCTCGTCAAGGGCTCTCGCGGCGTGGGCCTCGAGGTCGTGGTCGAGGCGCTCGCCTGATGGGTCGGGTGCTGATCGCGGGGACCGCCTCGCTGCTCATGTGCGTCTTCCTCTCGCCGAAGTTCATCGTGTTCCTGCGGGAGCGCGAGTTCGGCCAGTTCATCCGCGAGGAGGGGCCCGAGGGCCACCACGTCAAGGCCGGCACGCCGACGATGGGCGGGATCATCATCTTCACCGCGATCGCGGTGCCGTTCCTGATCCTCTCGAACCACTCGTGGCGGGCGATGGGGGTCTTCCTCGCCGCGCTCGGATGCGCCGCGCTCGGCTTCGCCGACGACTACACGAAGATCGTCAAGCGCCGGTCGCTCGGCCTGCGGGCGCGGACCAAGCTGATCGTCACGGTCGTCATCGCGATCGTCCTGTGGTGGATCGCCCACTACAAGGTCGGCCTGCAGAACGAGGTGCGGCTGCGGTTCGTCGACGTCGAGCTCGACATCGGGAGCTTCTACCCGGTGTTCATCTACCTCGTCCTCGCGGGCACGACCAGCGCGGTCAACCTCACCGACGGGTTGGACGGCCTCGCCGCGGGCTGCGCCGCGATCGTCCTGCTCGCCTACATCGGGATCACGTTCATCACCACGGGCCAGAAGGACCTGGCGCTGATCTCCGGCTGCCTCATCGGCGGCTGCATCGGCTTCCTGTGGTTCAACTCGTTTCCCGCCAACATCTTCATGGGCGACACGGGGTCGCTCGGCCTCGGCGGGGCGATCGCGGGGCTCGCGGTGATGACGCAGACCGAGGTCCTGCTCGTGCTGCTCGGGGGCATCTTCGTGATCGAGGCGCTGTCGGTGCTGATCCAGGTCTTCACGTTCCAGACCTTCCGAAAGCGGGTCTTCCTGATGGCCCCGATCCATCACCACTTCGAGCTGATGGCGTGGTCGGAGACGAAGATCATCCTGCGCTTCTGGATCGTCGCCTCGGTGTGCAGCGCGATCGGCTTCACGATCTACCAGCAGTCGATCCGGTAGCGCCGTACCGTAAGCTCCCGGCCCGGTCAGGGAATCGGGAGGAGTCTGCTGTGCGTCGACGGATCGTCGTGCTGTCGCTGTGTCTCGCCGCGCTGGCCGCCCCGGCCGCGGCGCGAGCCGACGACGCGCCCTACGGAGCGAACGACGCCGGCGGCTTCCGCAACGTGCTGCCCGCGGGCGAGAACGGCCTCGTCAACGCGCTCGGACTCGGCGCGAACCTCGCCACCGGCGCGATGCCCGCCCACTACAACGACCAGCTCCCGCTCTACACGGGCCTCGTCTACGCCTCGCCGTCGCTCACCCACGATCAGATCGCGTCCTACTACAAGGACGCGACGTTCGGAGTGAAGCCCGGCGACGTCGCCTCGAGCGAGTCGCCGGCGGCCGGCGTGACCATCGTGCGCGACAAGGGCTACGGCGTGCCGCACGTGTACGGCGTCACCCGGGCGAACGTCGAGTTCGGCGCCGGCTACGCCGGGGCGGAGGACCGCCTGTTCCTCATGGACGTCCTGCGCCACACCGGCCGCGGCCAGCTCGCGTCGTTCGCCGGCGGGTCGCCGTCGAACCGCGCGATGGACGAGACGCAGTGGGCGATCGCGCCCTACACCGAGGCCGACCTGCAGCAGCAGATCGACCAGGCCGGCCCGCAGTACGGCGCCGCCGGCCGCGCGCTCGTCGCCGACGTGCAGGCGTATGTCGACGGCATCAACGCCTACATCGCGCGCACGCGGCTCGACCCGACCGCGCTTCCCGCCGAGTACGTGGCGCTCGGCACGACGCCGCAGGCGTGGAAGCTCACCGACGTCGTGGCGACGGCCTCGCTGATCGGCGGGATCTTCGGAAAGGGCGGCGGCAACGAGCTGAACTCCGTCCTCACGCTGCAGGCGATGGAGAAGCGCTTCGGTCCGGGGCGGGCCCGCAAGGTGTGGAGCGACTTCCGCGAGAAGAACGATCCCGAGGCGGCGGTCACGGTCAAGCAGCGCTTCCCGTACGAGACCGCGAGCCCGTTCTCGCCCCGCGGCCTCGCGGCGCCCAAGGAGGGCTCGGTGACGTTCACGCCGGTCACGGGACCGGCGCCCGCGGCGGCGGCGCGGGTGCGGGGATTCGCCTCCGAGGTCGGCGCCCAGCTGCTGAAGGCGGCGCGCTCGCCGGCGCATGCGTCCAACTGGCTGATGGTCGCCGCGCGGCATTCGACGACCGGCCACCCGATCGGCGTGCTCGGGCCGCAGGTCGGCTACTACGTCCCCGAGATCCTCATGGAGGAGGACCTTCACGGCCCCGGCTTCGACGCCCGGGGCGCCGCGTTCCCGGGCGTCAACCTCTACGTGCAGCTCGGTCACGGTCGCGACTATGCGTGGAGCGCGACCACGGCCAACGCCGACAACGTCGACACGTTCGCCGAGGTCCTCTGCCAGGACGACTTCCACTACTCGTACAAGGGGCAGTGCCTGGCGATGGACAAGCTCGTCCGGGTCAACTCGTGGCACCCGACGCTCGCCGACTCGACTCCGGCGGGCTCGGAGACGCTCACCGCCTACCGCACGGTGCACGGCATCGTCTACGCGCGTGGGATCGCGAACGGGAAGAAGGTCGCGTTCGTCTCGGCGCGGACGACGTACTTCCACGAGGCCGACTCGGCGCTCGGCTTCAGCAGGCTCAACAACCCCAACGACGTCCACGACCCGGCGTCGTTCCGCGCCGCGATCGGCCAGGTCAACTTCGGCTTCAACTGGGCCTACATCGATTCCCAGCACATCGCCTACCAGCTCTCGGGCTGGGATCCGGTGCGGGCGCGGCGCACCTCGCCCGACTTCCCGGTTCTGGGCACGGGCGCGTACGACTGGCAGGGATTCGACCCGGCCACGCACACGATGAAGGTGCTCTCGAACGACCAGCGACCCCACGCGATCGACCCGGACTACCTGGTCTCGTGGAACAACAAGCAGGCGCCCGGCTTCGCGGCCGCGGATGACCAGTGGGGCTACGGGCCGACGTACCGCCAGGCGATGCTCGTGGCGAACGTCAAGTCGGCCCTGGCGGCGGGAGGCGGGAAGATGCCGCTCGAGAAGCTCGTGACGGCGATGGACGAGGCGGCGACGCAGGACATCCGGCCGTTCTCGATCTTCCCGTCCCTGTTCCGGGCGCTCGGGCGGCCGAGCGACCCGGCGCTGCGAGACGCCATCGCGCGGCTGAAGGCGTGGCGGGCGGCGGGTGGCCACCGGCGCGATCTGGACAAGGACGGCAAGGACGACGCCGACCCGGCGATCGTGTTGATGGACGCCTGGTGGCCGAAGCTCCTGCAGGCCGAGTTCGGTCCGGTCCTCGGCCCGGCCGTGTACAACCGGGTGAAGGGGATGCTCGGCACCGGCGGCGGCGCCAGCGGCGGCTCACCCGACGCGCCGGACTTCGCCGACGGCTGGTGGCAGTACGTCTCCAAGGACCTGCGCGACCTCTACGGGCCGCGGCCCGCGCGCGGCGCCCGCTGGTCGCGGATCTACTGCGGCCGCGGCTCGAAGGCGCGCTGCCGGCGCGCGCTGCAGGCCTCGCTCAAGGCCGCGCTCTCGGTGACGGCGAAGGACCTCTACGCGCACGGTGCGTGCGCGACCAACCCGGACCCGGCCTGCCACGACATGAACCGCTGGAGCACGGCCGCGGCGATCTCGATCCGGCCGTTCCCGTTCCAGAACCGGCCGACGTTCCAGCAGACCGTCGAGCTCTCGCGGTCGGTGCCGCGCTGACGTCAGAGGCGAGACAGGAAGCGGATTAGGGCCGACCAGGCCGCGACGCGTCCGACTACCGTTCCGGCCGTCGTGCCGCCGAGGTCGCAGTTGTTCAGCGGACAGTCCACCGGGTCGTACGGCAGCACCGAACCGACCCCGTGGCCGGCGTCGGGGAAGTCGAGGCGCTCGAAGCGACCGTGCGCGCAGCCCGCGTGCCGGAGTCACCGAGAGAACAGGATGCTCGGCTCGCTGTTCGCCGCCACAGCCGCCGATCAGCACGGCACACGCGCCGAGCGTCGACCACCCGGCTCTTCCCCCGCGGGCACGCACGGGGCCATTGTGACCGCGTTGGGCGGCAGGATGCCCGCGAGGGGTCCGCCCCCGGGGCCACAATGAAGCG
>JAOPZQ010000192.1 GCA_025964075.1 Solirubrobacterales bacterium
GAGGGGAGCCGGGCGGGGGCGCGCCGCCGCTGTCCGCACGGGCCGCGGCGGGCGCAAGGGCGAGCAGCACCAGGATGACCGGAATGCGGCGCATCGATGGAGGAAACGGCGGATTCGCCCGCCACTCGACCTGCCGACGCGCCCTTGTGGAGGATTCCGGCGCAGAGGCTGCGAGAAGGCGGCCGTCAGCCGGCCGGGGGAGGGCTGGCGTCCAGGGCCCGCGCGACCGCGAGCACGAGGAGCGCGGTCATGATCGCGGCGCTGCCGACGCACCATTGGCAGATCGCGTGGATCTGGAACAGCTCGAGGTAGGTGAGGTACGCCGAGAAGCCGAACCCGACGATCGTCGCGCCGGCGACGGCGAGCCTCGTGGCCGAGCGATCGAGGGCGACGAGGCCGAGCACGACGAGGTAGCCCGCCAGCCCGAGGACCGCCACCGGGATCCCCCCGAGCTTCGCGTAGCGCGAGTGCTGCACCGTCTCGCAGCCGTGGGAGATCGCGCACACCGGCGAGCCGCCGCTGTAGTCCACGACGGTGAGGTACGTCGCGACGGCCAGCCCCGCCGCGGCGAGGGCGAGCATCGCCACCCGCGCCCTGCTCTCGATCACGTCCCCGCGAGGCGGTCGACCGCGGCGATGAACGGCGCGGCCTTCGTGTAGTCGACGTTCAGGGCCCGGGCGCTGCCGCCCTGCTTCGTGATGAAGAACGTCGGCGTGCCCGTGACGTGGAGCGTGTTGGCGGCGGTGATGGCCTGCTGCAGGGCGCTCGTGACCGTGGAGCTGGAGCTCGCGGAGACGGCCTTGCTCACGTCGACGCCGGCGCTCGCCGCGATCTTGCGAAGGAAGGCATCGGTCACGTAGCCGCTGTTCTCCTGGCCCTGGTTGGCGTAGAAGGCCTCGACGAACGGCCACAGCTTGTTCTGCTGCGCGGCCGCGCCGGCCATGCGGGCCGCGGTCACCGAGTCCTGGCCGAGGATCGCCAGCGGGTGGAACACGATCCGGAGCTTGCCCGTCCGTACCTCCTTCTGGACGAGCCCCGGCAGGGCTCCCACCGAGAACTCGCGGCAGTACGGGCACTGGAGGTCGGCGAACTCGTCGATCGTCACCGGTGCCGAGGCGCGCCCGACCGAGAAGCCCTGTTCCGGGATGCCCGCGAACATCGACGTGGCGGTACCCGCAGCGGTCGTGGTCGTCTTGTGCTTGCCTCCGGACGCCGAGACGGCGATGAGCACGGCGACGAGCGCCACCGCGGCGGCGGCGACCCCGCCGAGCTGGATGAGCCGCTTGCGCTGAGCCACGCATCGAACGTAGAAGCGTCCGCTTAGCGGTTGTTAAACCGCTACGGTCGCGCCGGACATGGACGCCGTTCTCGCCCGTCTGCGCGCCGCTCCCGCCGCGCCGCTGGCCGCGGCGGCCCTCGCGGTCCTCGTGTTCGTCGCCGCCCACGACGACCGCCCGTCGATCTGGCGTCCCGCCTCGCTCGTGCTCCTCGGCATCCTCGCCGTGGCGCTCGCCGGCCTGCCGGTCGCCTGGCGGCGGGTGCCCGTCCCGGTGCGCGTCGCGGTGCTCGCGCTCGGAGCGTTCACCGCCTGGAGCTTCCTCGCGATCGCCTGGGCCGACTCGCGGGGCGACGCCTGGGACGGCGCGGACCGCACGCTGGCGTATTTCGCCCTGTTCACGCTCTTCGCCCTGTGGCCGGCGCCCCCGCGCGCGACGACGGTCCTCCTCGGCGCGTGGACGGCGGCGATGACGGTGATCGGGCTGATCGTGCTGCTCCGGGTCTCCGGCGCGCACGACCCCGCGGCGCTCTTCGTGGGCAACCGCCTTTCGGCGCCGCTGCGCTACCAGAACGCCTCCGCCGACGCCTATCTGATGGCGCTGTTTCCCGCGATCCTGCTCGCCGCGCGGCGCGACCTGCCGTGGGCGGCGCGCGGGGGGTTCGCCGCGGCGGCCGTCCTCCTCGGCGACGTGGCGCTCCTGAGTCAGAGCCGCGGCGGCGTGATCGCGGTCGCCATCTGCGTTCCGGTGCTCTTCCTCCTCGCGACCGATCGGCGGCGGGCGTGGCTGGCACTCGTGCCGGTGGCGCTCGCGGTCGCCGCCACGGCGCCGGCGCTCCTCGACGACGGCAACCGGTACGGGGACGGGCACCTCGGCGCGCTGCACGGGATCGCGCTCCCCGTGCTTGCGGCCGCGATCGTCGCCGGCGTGGTCGCCGGCGGGATCGCTTGGGCCGACGCCCGCTGGCGCCCCCACTCGCTCCGCGCGCGCGCCGGTCGCGTCGTCGGCTGGATGGCCGTCGGCAGCGCGGTCCTCGTCGTGGGGGGCGGGCTGGTCGCCGCCGGGGACCCCGTGCACCGGGTCCGGCACCTGTGGCACACGTTCACGCACGGCTACGGCGTCTCGGTGCGCGGGAGCCACCTGGCCAGCGGCCTGGGCTCGAATCGCTACGACTTCTACCGCGTGGCCTGGGGGCAGTTCCGGCGCTCGCCGATCGTCGGAGCGGGCACCGAGCAGTTCTTCCAGGACTACCTGGCCCGCGGCCGGAGCACCGAGACGCCGCACTACCCGCACTCCATCGAGCTCCGGACGCTCGGAGAGCTCGGGCTCGTCGGCGCCGTGCTGCTGCTGGGGTTCCTCGGCGCCGCGGGCTGGGCGGTGGCGGCCGCGCGCCGAGCGCCG
>JAOPZQ010000246.1 GCA_025964075.1 Solirubrobacterales bacterium
CGCTCCGGCGCGGGGACCTCGCCGGCCTCCACGTCCTCGTCACCGCGGGCGGGACGCGCGAGCCCATCGACGCCGTGCGCTTCCTCGGCAACCGCTCCTCTGGCCGGATGGGCTACGCGCTCGCCGAGCGGGCGGCCCGGCGCGGCGCCCAGGTCACGGTCGTCGCCGCGAACGTCGCCCTGCCCGACCCGCCCGGCGTCGCCGTGCGGCGGGTCGAGACGGCGGCCGAGATCGGGGCGGCGTGCCGCGAGGCGTTCGGGTCCGCCGACGTCCTGCTGATGGCCGCCGCCGTCGCGGACTTCCGCCCCGCGCACGCCGTCGCCGGCAAGATCAAGAAGGACGCGGCGGACGCGCCGACGGCGCTCGAGCTCGAGCGCACCGAGGACGTCCTCGCGGCCCTCTCGTCCGCGCGCGGGCCCGGCCAGACGCTCGTCGGCTTCGCCGCCGAGCACGGCGCCGGGGCGGTCGACTACGGCCGGGGGAAGCTCGCACGGAAGGACCTGGACCTCGTGGTCGTCAATGACACCAGTGACCCTGACATCGCCTTCGACGCCGCCGAGACCGCCGTGACGATCCTCGCGCGCGACGGATCGCAGACCGAGGTCGCCCGCGCCGCCAAGTCGCGCGTGGCCGACGCCATCCTCGACGCGGTGCTGTCCCACCGCACGCCAACGGAGACGCATGGAGCCGATCGAGCAACTGCCAAGGGTCGAGCCGCACGAGTGTGAGGCGGCGGCCGAGGTCGCCCGGCGGGTGGCCCGGAACGTCCTCTCCGCGGTGCAGGTCAAGGAGGAGACCCTCGACCATGTCCTCGTCGCCCTCTTCGCCGAGGGCCACGTCCTGATCGAGGACTATCCGGGCGTCGGCAAGACCGCCCTCGCGCGCTCCCTCGCGCGGTCCGTCGACCTCCAGTTCGCCCGCATCCAGTGCACCGCCGACCTGCTGCCCGCGGACGTCGTCGGCACGAACGTCTACAACCAGCGCGAGCAGCGCTTCGAGTTCCGGCCCGGTCCGGTGTTCGCGAACATGGTCCTCGTCGACGAGATCAACCGGGCCTCGCCGAAGACCCAGTCCGGGCTCCTCGAGTGCATGCAGGAGCGCAGCGTCACCGTCGACGTGCACACGCACGAGCTCGCGCGGCCGTTCATCGTGCTCGCGACGCAGAACCCGGTCGAGTACGAGGGGACCTACCCGCTGCCCGAGGCGCAGGTCGACCGGTTCATGATCCGCGTCTCGCTCGGCTACCCGAACCAGGACCACGAGGTCGCGATGCTCGCCGACCACGAGACCGGCGACCGGGTGCTCACGCTCGAGCCCGTCGCCGACGCCGCCGAGGTCCTGACCCTCCAGGACACCGCGATGCGCGTCCGCGCCTCGCGCGCGCTGCGCGACTACGTCGTCGCGCTCCTGCGCTACACGCGAGACGACCCGCGCGTCGAGCTCGGCGGGAGCCCCCGGGCGGGGCTGATGCTCCTGCGCGCGGCCAAGGCGCGGGCGATGCTCCAGGGCCGCGACCACACGTTGCCCGACGACGTGCAGGCGCTCGCCGAGCCGGTGCTCGCGCACCGGCTGATGCTCGCGCCCGAGGCGGCGGGCACGGACCCCCTTCGCGTCGTCAGCGACGCGCTCAACACGGTGCCGGCGTTGTAGGAGACCCGGATGGGGGCGGCCGCCGGCATCGCGCTCCTGGGCCTGGCCCTCATCGTCACCGGGGGGCTCTTCGGCGCCGAGCCCCTGTACGTCCCGGGCGGCGGTTTCGTCGCGCTCGGGGTGCTCGTGCCGGCGTGGCTGCGCGTCGCGGCCCGCGGCGCCCAGGTGACGCGGGAGATCACCACCCGGCGCGTGGTCGAAGAGGACCCGCTCGAGGTCCTGCTCACGGTGAAGGCCGGGCTCCTCCCGCCGCTCGGAGGACGGATCGCCGACCCGCTCCTGCCCGAGGGCGCGCCCGCGCCGCTGGTGGCGCCGGGCGGTACGCCCGGGCACGTGCGCGTGACCGTGCGGTTCGCCCGCCGAGGGCGGCGGCGGCTCGGGCCGCCGGCGCTCGTCCTCAGCGATCCGCTCGGCCTCGCGCGCGCCACCGTGCCGGGGCGCGGCGAGGACGACATCCTCGTCCTCCCCCGGACCGGCCCCGTGCAGTTCGCGACCGAGGGCGGCGCCGCGCGCGCCGGGCGGGCGCCCGCGCTCGTGGCCTCCGCGGCGATGGAGGTCGACGGCCTGCGCCCCTACCGCGAGGGCGCCGCCGCGTCGCGGATCCACTGGCCGGCGGTCGCCCGCGGCGCCGGCCTGATGGAGCGCCGGCTGCGCGGCGAGTCGGACTCGCGGCCGCTGATCGTCCTCGACGCCCGGGCGCCGGAGCGGCCCGAGGACCTCGACGCCGCCGTGCGCGCCGCGGCGTCGCTGTGCCACGAGCTCGCGCGCGCGGGCGGCTGCTCGCTCCTGCTCCCCGGCGACCGGCGGGGAACGGTGATCGACGCCGACCTCGGCGGCTGGCCGGCGCTGCATGCGCGCCTCGCGCTCGTCGACTCCGGCCCGGGGACGCCGCCCCCGGCGACCGCGGCGGGGGAGGGGAGGCGGGGCCCGGTGGTCTACGTGAGCGCCC
>JAOPZQ010000256.1 GCA_025964075.1 Solirubrobacterales bacterium
GTCGGGCGGATCTCGCCGGAGGGCAAGCGCTCGGTCATCGGCGCGCTCGCGAGCGCCGGAAGCTACGTGGCGATGGTCGGCGACGGCGTCAACGACGTGCCCGCGCTCAAGGAGGCGCGCCTCGGGATCGCGCAGGGCTCGGGAGCGCAGATGGCGCGCTCGGTCGCCGACCTGGTGCTCGTGCGCAACGACTTCGCGGTCGTCCCGGGCATGGTGGCCGAGGGGCGCCAGATCCTGCGCAACATCCAACGGGTCGCGCGGCTGTTCGTCGCCAAGTCCGTCTTCGCCGCCGTGCTGGGCCTCGCGATCGCGATCCCGACCGGCACGTTCCCGCTGCTCCCACGCCAGTTCACGATCGCCTCGACGGTCACGATCGGCATCCCCGCGTTCGTGCTCGCGCTGACGCCGAGCACGGGCCCGTGGCGGCCGGAGCGGTTCCTGCAGTCGGTCGCGCGCTTCGCGATCCCGGCGGGCATCGGGATCGGGATCGGGATCGTCGCCGGCTACCTGCTCGCGCGCTACGGCTTCGACCTCGGCCTGCGCCGCTCGCGCACCGTGGCCACGGGCATCGTCGTTGTGTGCGGGCTCGCCATCGTGATGCGCCTCGAAGGGGAGGGCGGCCGGCGACGCCTCGCGGTCGGAGCCCTCTGCGCGGCGATGGCGCTGCTGTTCGTGGTGGCGCTGGCCGTCCCGTTCCTGCGGAACTTCTACGAGCTCTCCACGCCGACGGGCGAGGCGGTCGTGGCCTGGGCGGTGGGGACGGCGGTCGGGATCGTGGGGATGCTGGGCGGCCTACGCCTGCTGCGCGTGTCATAGCGCCCGCGGTGAGGCCCCGCGACTGTCACCGACGGATCGTGATGTGCGTGGACCTCACCGCTTCTTTGTTGCCGGCGTAGTCGGCGGAGTAGAACTTCACAGTCATGGTCGCCAACCGTGAGCCGCGCCGCCTCGACGCGCAGCGCCGTCCAGGCGCTCGCCGGTGTCCAGACGCTCGCCTCGCCGGACGACATGGAGGTGGGCGTACGCGGAACACCCCGGCGTACGTCGTCCCGTGGGTAGCGCTCGGAGTCGTGCCGTCGGTCGTGTAGCGGGTCGAGGCGACGCCCGAGCCGGCGTCGGCGGCCGACAACCTCACCGTCACCGCCGATGACCGGTACCCGCCTTTCGAGCAGCCGGTGCCGTTGCAGCTGATCGTCGTCACCGGCGGCGTCCCGTCCGTGACCGGCGGTGGCGTGTCCGTGACCGACGGTGGCGTGTCCGTGACCGACGGCGGCGTGTCCGTGACCGGCGGCGGCGTCTCCGTCACCGGCGGCGGGGTGTCCGTGACCGGCGGCGGCGTGTCCATGACCGGCGGCGGAGGGGAAGGAGGGCCGGCGCCGCTGACCACCTGGCCTACAGTCTGGACGACGGTGCCGTTCGCCGCTCGCGGCTGCAGCCAGTCGAGGAACGCGGTCAGCTGGCTGAGGGTGACCGCGTACACCGAGTCGCACCCGGTGCAGACGCTGTGGATGACGATCACCACCCAACCGCCGCCGTTGTTCTCCGCCTGCGTGACGTAGCTCTCCATCGTGGCGAGCGTCGTGGCCGTGTCGATATCCGGCGGCGTCCTGATCACCCACGGATCGAGAGGCGGGATGGTCTCCGCGAACGGGCAGTGCATGCAGGACGACGAGCGAATGCCGTCGACCCACCGAGCCGACCGGTAGCCACACTGCTGCACCACCGACTCGACCGCCGAGTTGTACTCCGTATAGGGATACGCGAAGCTGATGACCGGCGAGAAGCCGTGGTTGAGCAGAGCGGTTCGATCGTCGCAGACCTCGTGCCGCAGATCGGAGGGGCTCAGCGTGGTCAGGTGCGCGTGGGTGACCGAGTGGCCGGCGATCTCGTTGCCGTCCGAGGCGAGGTCGTGGAGTTGGCCCCACTTCATGTGGTAGTCGCTCGTCGTCGATGCGACCCATCCGCTGTTCACGTAGAAGGTCGCGTGCATTCCGTGCGCGGCGAGCGGCGCCCGAGCCGCGTACTGCGTCTGGCGCCCGTCGTCGAACGTCAGCGACACGACCGTTGCCGCGCTCGCGCTCCCGACCGCGGGACCAAGCAGCGCCAGACAGCCGAGAAGCAGGGCCCACGAGGCTCGGATGGCTTTCCTCCTTCCCGGCTCCTCCCTGACATGGGACGCGGCGCCGTCGATCCAACGGAGCGCAAGGGCACGGATGGTTGCTGCGATCGTAAGCGGAGCGCACCACGATTGGACCGGTCGTTCGTCCAGCTACGAACTCCCCGATCGGCGCGCGAAGGACGGCGCGTGCTCGGGGAGCACGCCGATCGCGACCATGTAGGCCGGGATCGCCTGCAGCCGGGGGAACCGCCGCAGCAGCCGGGCGAGCCGCGAAGGCCGGCGCGGGCCGGTGCCGCCCTGTCCGAGCTCTCCTGCGAGGACCGGCTGGATGACAGCCCGGTGCGCGAGTTGCTGCAGCGACTGCGTGAGGAACGTGGGCGCCCACCGGCGCACCTGCACGCGTGCCAAGTCGCCCAGACGTACGTCGCCACGGCGCAGCGGCGCGGCGAGGTACCGTGCGGCGGCCACGGCGTCCTGGATGGCGAGATTGATCCCCACCCCGCCGACCGGGGACATCGCGTGGGCCGCGTCTCCGAGGCACAGCAGTCCCGGGTTGAACCAGCGCGGCAGCCGATCCAGGCGCACGGCGAGCAGCTTGACGTCGTCCCACGACCGCACCGCGCCGATGCGGTCGGCGAACTCAGGAGCGAGCGCGGCGATCCGCCTGTGGAAGGCCTCGATGCCTTCCGCGCGCAGCCGTGCGTCGCTGCCCTTGCGGATCTGGTAGCCGACTTGGAAGTAGCTGCCGCGGTCGATCATCGCGAGCAGGGCGCCGTCGCCCACCCGCACGGCGAAGCCCTGAGGGTCGACGTCGCGGCGGGGAAGGCGGAACCACCAGATGTCCAGCGGCACCCCGAACTCGCGCACGCGTAGCCCGCTCGCGGCCCGGACGGCGGACGTCCGGCCGTCGCACGCGACCGTGACCGCGGCGTGCAGACCCCCGTCGCTGCCACCGGCGTCGCGGTATCGCACGCCGACCACACGACCGTGCTCCCGCAGCAGTCCGGTGACCTCGACGCCCATGCGCAGCGTGAACGACGGCTCCCGGCGACCGGCCTCGGCCAGCAGGTCCAAGAGATGCCACTGCGGCACCATCGCGATGTGCCTGTGCGGCCCGGGCAGCAGGCCGAGATCGACGACGAGGCTCGTGCTGGACTGCAGCGGTACCTGCATGCGCTGCACCACGCGGTGCGGCATCGCCGAGAACCGCTCCCCGAGTCCGAGCTCGTCGAGCAGGGTGAGCGTCGAGGCGTGCACCGTGTCGCCGCGAAAGTCCCGCAGGAAGTCGTCGTGCTTCTCGAGGACCGTCACCCGAACGCCGGCGCGGGCCAGCAGGAGACCGAGCATCATCCCGGCGGGTCCTCCGCCGACGACACAGCAGTCGGTCCATTGCATCCGTATCAGCGTGGATCGCTCCTCCCGGGCGTGTCAAGCACAGCGCGTCCGGGCCGCCCTATCGGGCCCCCGGCGTCGTCTGCGAGGCGTGCATCGCCGCGAAGCGGTTGGACGCCGGCCAGCGCCGTCTCGTACTCACCGATGGTTCGGCGGCTCGTCGCCGTTACAGGTCCGGGAGGAGATGGAGGATGGCCAGGCCGACACCACGGATCGTCGCCGTGGCCGCGTGCGCTGCGGCGCTGCTCGGCGCGGGCGGTACGCCGGCCGAGGCGGGCTGGGGATCCTACGATCGCCCCGCGACCTACGGCGTGGTCTCTGAGACCGGGGTGCCGATCACGATGCCCGACGGGACGGTGCTGAGCGCGAACGTCTACCGGCCCGACCGGCCGGGGCGCTACCCGGTTCTGCTGTTCCAGAATCCGTACGGCAGCAACGGCGTCCAGAAGAACGACGGCGGCGCGTCCGACCCGTATCTCGTACGGCGCGGCTACGTGCAGGTCGTCGTCGACGTGCGCGGGACCGGCCAGTCCCAGGGGAGCTGGGACGCATTCGGCCAGGCCGAGCGGCGTGACGGCTACGACCTCGTCGAGTGGGCCGCGCGGCAGCCGTGGAGCGATGGCGACGTCGGCGGCGCGGGCGGGTCGTACCTGGCGATCGAGCAGGTGCTGACCGCCGCGCAGCGCCCGCCGCACCTGAGGGCGATCTTCCCGTTCGCGCCGCTCGCGGACGCCTACCGTGACATGGTCATGGTCATGGTCGGCGGCTCGGTCGACACGTCGTTCATCCCCGCGTGGATCGCGACGGTCGGCGCCGGGATGGTGCAGCCGCCGGCGGGCGACATCGGCGGCATCGCGTCGATCGTGTCGCACATCAGCGGCGTGACCACCACCGCCAGCACGTTCGTCGTCGACCCGCTCACCGATGGCGAGCTCGCGTACGACGGACCGGCGTGGAGCCTGCGCTCGCCGATCGAGGTCGCCGACCGCATCCGCGTCCCGACGTTCCTCGTCGGCGGCCTGCACGACATCTTCCAGCGTGGCGAGCCTCTCCTGTACGAGCGGATCAAGCGCCACGCTCCCGCGCGGCTGCTGATCGGCCCTTGGATGCATCTGAACTACTGGACCGGCCTGCCCGCCGACGGGGTCCCGGGCTTCCACGAGCTCGAGCTCCGGTGGTACGACAAGTGGCTGAAGCACCTCGACACCAACATCGAGGCGATCCCGCGAGTCACCCAATACTCATGGGGACTCGGCCACTACGTCGCCTCGCGAGACTGGCCCAACCCCCAGATGCAGCCTCGGCGTCTGTATCTGCGCGGCGCCGGCCGCCTCGCATCCGACCCGCCCGCCTCCCCGGAGACCGCGCAGAGCTTCCGACAGAACCCGGTCACGGGGATCTGCACGCTCAGCAGCAGCCAGTGGACGGCCGGCACCGCCGGATACCTGCCCTGCGCGCAGGACGACCAGCCCGATCGGACGCTCGGCCAGGCCAGCTACCAAACCGATCCGCTCCCGGCCGACGCCCGGCTCGACGGCCCGATCCTCGCCGACGTCTGGGCGCGCACCACCGCCAAGGACGCGCCGCTCACCGTGCGCGTGTTCGACGTCGCCGCCGAGGGCAGCGCCTTCGAGCTCAGCGACGGCTGGCTGTCCGCTCGCTACCGCGCGACCGACCCCCGCCGCAACCGGGCCCTCGCCGGGCGGCTGATCCAGCCCTGGCACCCCTTCACGCGACAATCGCTGCTGCCCGTCAACGCCGGCGAGCCCATGCGAGTGCCCGTCGAGGTCTTCCCGACCAACGCGCTGATCCGCGCCGGCCACCGGCTGCGAATCACGATCGCCTCCGGCGACTTCCCGCACCAACTGCCGCCCGCCACAACGCTCGTCGGCTCCCTCTTCGGAGCGACCACGATCCTCACCGATCCCCGACACACCTCTTCGGTCACGCTGCCGACCATCGGCGCCCGGTGCGCTCTCGGCAAGCCTCGGAGACTCCACCAGTGCCGTAGCTGGCCCGCGCCGCGGCTGCGCCGGAACGGCCGTTAGCCGTGGCGTAGATGCCGGGCGCGCCGCTACGGCTACGCCGCCGCCGGCATGCGCCCGGCTCCGTCAACGGCCTTTGGCGAGGGCGCCTCCGCGCCGACCGCGAGCAGGTCGCGGAGGTTGTCGTCGATGGCCTGCCTGTCCTGCTCGGTCATGCAGAACATCGTGAAGTGGCCCCAGAGGCTCTCGATGACGCGCAGCTCGCTGTCCGCGATCAGCTTCTGCTCCTCGGCGCAGTCGGCCGGTGGGAAGAACATGTCGCCGGAGAACGGCATCACGAACGTCTTCGCCGTGATCCGCCCGAGCGCCGCCGCGAGGTCCCCGTCGGTATGGCGGCTGACGTCGCCGTGACGCCACTTCCAGGCCATGGTCAGCAGGTTGTCGGGGTCCATCGGCACGAACCAGCCCTCCCAGAAGCGCCGGTTGAAGTCCTCCAGCGACGAGTAGCCGGCATCCCGCCAGGCCTCGCGCTTGTAGAGCTCCTGCGTCGCGCCCATGACCGACCACACCTGAGCGTGCCGGCGAAGGCCCATGTGCACGGCGTGCGGCTCGTCGTAGAAACCCCCGTTCCACGCCGGGTCGGACTTGATCGCGTCCTCGTGCAGGCGGACGAAGACGATGTCGTGCGGCGTCGTCTTTGCCGTTCCCGCGAACGGTGCGGCGCGCTTGACCATGTCGGGATACCGGACCGCCGATTCGTAGGTCTGCTCGGCCCCCATCGACCAGCCGAGCACGAGCTGCAGTTCGCTGATCCCG
The DNA here is from genome assembly GCA_025964075.1 of Solirubrobacterales bacterium. GTDB lineage: Bacteria > Actinomycetota > Thermoleophilia > Solirubrobacterales > Solirubrobacteraceae > JAOPZQ01. The sequence continues at coordinate 6,313 of JAOPZQ010000256.1, forward strand.
AACTTCTCGGTCACCAGTCGGTGCTGCGCGCGAACGTCATCGCCGATCATGACCTTCGGGAACGCGCCCCTGTCCAGCGGCGCCGCGGTGTTGCTCGGCGACGAAGAGAACCCGTTGCCGAACTGGCCGGGAAAGATGATGAAGTACTTGCCCGGATCCAGCGCGCGGCCTTCGCCGACGAAGATCTCCATCGCCTTCGGCGTCCCGGAGTACATGTGCGGGAACAGGATCGCGTTGTCCTTGGCCCCGTTCAGCGTCCCGTGCGTCTTGTAGGCGAGCCTCGCGCCCGGCAGCGTCTCACCCATCTCCAGGGTGAAGTCGCCCAGCTCGAAGTACTCGTGCGGGCCGTGGACGTCCTCCGAGTAGTACTCGTTGTCGATCATGCTCTCTCACCTTCCTCACTGACACCGGCAGGCGGACGTCTGATGCCGGTTGTGCGCGCTCCCGTCCACAGAGCTTGACCCGCCACAGTCCGTCGACGGTCGAACCTTCGACCCGCCGCAGCCGGTCAATGGTTCAGCGTGACCCGGGCACAGGCGGGGCGCTGGTGAACACGCAACCGAACGTCGTTACCCCTACACCGGCAGCGGCAGGGTGGCGGCGATGAGCGTGCCGCCATTCGGCGGGCTCTCGACCCGCAAGCGCCCCCCGACCGCGGCGACGCGGTCGGCGAGTCCGACCAGCCCCGGCCCGGCGGCGTGGGCGCCGCCGACTCCGTCGTCGCGGACTTCGAGTTGCAGCACGCCGTCCTCGACCCAGGAGCGGACTGCTGCGCTCTCGGCGTCCGAGTGCTTGGCCACATTGGTGAGCGCCTCGGCCATCACGAAGTAGGCACAGGCCTCGATCGCCGGTGCGACCCGCTCGACGGACACGTCCACCGCCACGGGCACGGTGAGGCCCGACACCAGCGCATCGACGCCGGCCGGCAGGCCTCCCCGAACGAGCACCGAGGGATGGAGGCCGTGCGCGAGCTCGCGCAGCTCGGCGTTGGCCCGCTCCGCATGTTCGAGCCCCTCCGCGATGAGCGCTTCCGCGGTCCCGTCCTCCTCGTGCTGCGCCTGCCGGGCCAGCTTGAGCGTGACGATGGTGTTGACGAGGTGCTGCTGAGCGCCGTCGTGAAGGTCGCGGACGACGTGGCGGCGGGCCTCGTCGCCCGCCGCGAGGACACGGGCACGGGACGCGAGCAGCTCGCCGCGGCTCTCGGCGTTCGCGATCGCCGTGGCCACGAGGTGGGTGAACGCGGCGATTTGCGACTCCGTGCCCTCGGGGAACGGCGCCTCGCCCCTCGACGAGGCGGCGATCAGTCCCCACAGACGACCCTCGACGACGATCGGACAGCCGACCGACGCGCGGATTCCCAGCCCTCGAGCTTCACGCGCGATCGGCCCGGAGCCGTCGGCGAAGCTGTCCACTCGCACCGGAAGCCTCGTCTGCCGCGCCGGCGCGGCGATACCGAGCCCCTCGACGGCGAAGCGGGTGCCGGCGGCCGGTTCGCCGTCGCCGCTCCTGCTCCAACCGGCTATGCCGGTCACGCTACCGTCCGGGTCGTAACGCGCCATGCGCGCGATGTCGGCACCGCAGAGCAGCCCGACCTCCCGCGTGACCGATTCGAAGACCTCGGCGGGCGACACGGTCTGCGCGACGAGCGTGGCGACGCGCCGCAACGCCGCCTGTTCTTCGGCGAGGTGGCGGAGCTCGTCGCGGCTCGCCTCGACCAGCTGATGCGCCTCCCGCAGGTTGCGAAACATCACCAGCGTGTCCAGCGCGTCGGCCAGCCGCCGCCCGATCGCCTCGAAGAGCCTTACCTCCTGCGACGTCCAGACCCGGGCCTCAGAGCACTGGTGGAGCCCGAAGACATAGGGCACATCTACCTTTGGGTAGACGGCCATGGCGATCATGGACCTGATGCTGAAACGCTCGCCCGGCGCCGACGGCAGCGCAAGGCCCGATTCGGGGTCGAATCGCACCGGGCCGCTCGAGGCCAGCACGCGTCGGAACACGCTCGCGACCTCGGGGTCATTGGGGATCTCCAGGCCGAGGCTCGAGGCGCCCATGAATTCGGGCCGGGTACGTTCCATTCGCACTCGATGGGACGCAACCTCGGGATCACCCGGATAGGCCAGCCATGCTCGATCGCATCTGAAGATCGCCAGCACGACATCGAGAACCTCCTCCATCGTCTGCTCGAGGTCGCCTGTGCGTTGGATGCCGCGGTTGATCCGGTCCATGCTCTCGAAGAACCACAGCTGCGCCTGGCGCTCTTCCTCCGCACGCTTTTGCTCGGTCACGTCCACGACGGTGCCTACGAACTCCGCGAGCTCGCCGGACGCGTCGAGGACGGGATGGGCGATTGCGCGGATGTGCTTCAGCGGCGTCCGCGGAAGAGCGACTCGGTACTCCATCTCGAAGCCTGCCGCTTCACGGATTGCGCTCTCGAGGGCCTCGGCGCAGCTGGCCCGATCATCCGGGTGAATGCGCCGAAAGAACTGTGCCAGTGACGGCACTCCGTGTTCACTACCGAAGCCGTGCAAGCGGGAGTGCTCATCGGAGGAGTGAGTCGGGTCCCCGCTGGGGACGCTCAGAGCAAAACTGCCTGTATGGGTGAGCCTCTGGGCCTCGGCCAGGTAAGCTTCGCTTCGTTGCAATTCGGCTGTCCGCTCAGCCACCTTCACCTCGAGCTCGTTTCGGGCTTGGCGAAGGTCCTCTTCCGCCCTCCTGCGCTCCTGGATGAGGCGTGCGGCCTGAAATGCCGTCGCGGCGTGATTCGCGGCCAGCGAGAGCAGCAGCTGGTCCATCTCGGTGGGAAAGTCGGTGCGATCGCAGGCGGCGGCAACCACACCGCCCTCGGCCTCGACACCGATGGGAACGAGCACTCCGCGGCGTGGCCCTTCGCCGCCGCCGACGTCGGGCACGATCTCGTTGCCCGCGAGCCGGCCGCTGGTGGCGAGGTGACGTTCCAGCCATTGCGGGACCGTCGTCCACGCGTCGCCCCGGATGACCTCGACCGCGCCGGCGCCCCCCGGATCGCACAAACGCACGAAGGCAAAATCGAGCTGCAGCAATCCGATGAGCGCGTCGGCTAGCCCGCCGGCCACGGCAGGCGGCTCTCGACCGACCCAGGCCGTGGGGATGGTGGAAAGCGCCACGAGATCCCTGAGCACCGCCCGGAGCCGCAGGATCTCACCTTCGGTATCGATAAGCATCTAGTGCATGTGCGCGCTCTTGCGAGCCGACTGCCGGTCCCGGATCTCGAGGAGGAATCGGTCCGGCGGCACGAAGAAGGGATTCTCATGCAGCAGCCCGCCGATGAGCACGACCGGATGGGTCCGCAGGGCGTCCATCACCACGCTCGCCCCGAATTTCGTCAGATCGTAAGCGCAGATCACTGTGTCGTCGTACTTGGGAACCACGTCGTTGACGCGCGTCTCGAACTCGATCAGGTCTTCGACGCCCGGCAGGTCGACGAGCGCCCATTCCATGTGGGCCAGGAACCTCGTCTGCGCGTAGCCGGCTGCCGGCCCTGACTGGAGCACTCGTTCGAACCTCGCCAGCCAGGCCTCCTGGTCGAACCGGCCTTCGCGGAGCGGACCCTCTTGCCAGGGCCGCACCTCCAGTTGGCCGATGTCCATCGCCGCTTGCACATCGACACCCGTCTCGGCGAGCCGCCTGAGATGTTCTTCCCGACGCTGTGGGTCGACGAGATGGAAGGCTTTGTCGCCCCGCTCGAAGCCCTCCGTGATGAACGAGCGAAGCACACGATGCTGTTCATCGACGCTGTTGAAGAATGCGCAAATGTGACGGTGCTGGCCGAGGGTGCTCCCGGCAAACTGCAGAGAACGGTCGTTGGTTGCCATATCTCTCACCTCCATTTGGGGAGAGTCGGGTCCGGTCCCGGCATGCCAGAGGGTTCCGCACGCGTCCCAGGGCGCACCTGGAGGCAACGACGAGGACGGGTCTTGTCCGGCTCCGGTGATCTTCCAGCGGCCGGGGGAAACCGCTTGGAGGCTCCTCGACGCTCACTTTCCCGGTCTCGCGAGGGTGCATGCGGTTCAATCCCGACGATGGACGAGCCAGTGTACTCCTGGTTCGCTCCGGACAGCCGACGCGGCGCCGGGGCCCGGAGCCAATGCGGGCGCATGGCGCGCTCGGCCGTCTCCGTTCCCAACCGACACCGGGATTACCGGATTCCTGTCTCGCGCGCCGCCGTCGTCGATCGCTCGCCCGAGCGAATGCGTGCGCGTCGCGCAGGGGGCAAGATGGGGGATCGGGTGAAGAGCACCCAGATGACGCTCAGCTGCGTGATCGGCGTGCGTGCTGACGCCCTACCGCAGCTCGAACGCGACCCGTGCCACCGGCCGCGACGAGCAGTCCGTCCGCCGGAAGACCGCCACATAGCGTCCGCGCACGTCCTGCCGCACGGTGCGGAACGTGTATCCCGCGCGCCCGCCGCGTACGCGCAGCGTCGCCTCGACAGCGACGGCGTAGCGCCGCGAGCCGGCCGGCGCACCGGGGAGCGGCCACCCGTCCGCGTGCGGCGCGTAGATCGTGAGGTCGACCGGGCCTTCGACCGCCTCGGGCCGGAGCCCGTCCGCGGTCAGGCGGACGGC
>JAOPZQ010000280.1 GCA_025964075.1 Solirubrobacterales bacterium
GCTCTTCCGATCTGCCGGCCTCGACGTGCGCGACCACGCGCGTGCCGGCGCCCGGCCCGGTGCCGTCGCCCGCGGTCCGGAGCACGCGGCCGGCGATGTCCTTGCCCGGCGGTTCCTCGCGGCCGGAGGCCAGCAGCAGGATCTCGCCGCGGTTGACCGAGTACGCCTCGACCGCGACGAGCGCCTCGTCGGCGCGAGGTGCCGGATCGTCGACGTCGGCGAGCGTAACGAGCGCGTCGTCGCCACTTGGAAGGAAGGCTGTGATCGTCATGCCGCGCAGGCTAGGCGCTAGCATGTCGTTCCGAAAGAAGGCACCGGAGAGTGGTATAGGTACCTGATGGAAACCGATCCGCGCTGGGACATGATGAACGCGGCCTGCCCCACGCGGCAGGTCCTCGACCGCATCGCCGACAAGTGGACGATGCTGGTGATCTCGGCGCTCGAGGACGGCACGCTGCGCTTCTCCGAGCTCCGCCGCCAGATCGACGGCATCACCCAGAAGATGCTCACCCAGACCTTGCGCGCCCTCGAGCGTGACGGCATGGTCGACCGTCAGGTCTGGCCGACCGTCCCGGTGACCGTCCGCTACACGCTGACTCCCCTGGGGCACAGCCTCGCCGACGCCGTCAGCGTCATCCGCGGGTGGGCCTACGAGAACATGGACGCCATCGCGGCCGCGCGGGGCTCCTACGAGCCGGGCACCGGAGCGCCCCCGACGCCCATGGCCACGCCCGCCGACTGACCCGGACGTTACGGCAGCGACCTCCCGTTCGCCTCGGACCAGATGAGGGACTGGTTCACCGAGCAGCTCGACGTCTACGGCGGGCTCACCGACAACGACGCCGTCGAGATCGCGCACCGCACCGCATAGCGGAATACGCAGGCCTGCGCCTCGCTCGCAAGTTCGTTCACCGCTGGCTCGGGGGTTCGACCTCTGGTTTTGCGCGACGTGCGCGGTGACGGCGCACCTTGCTTCGGTTTCCGCAGTGGTCCATCGAGCACCACCGGCGCGTCGCGTTGCGCGAGGTGTCCAGAAACCAGAGAGGGCAGTCCTCGTTATGGCAGCGGCGGATGCGCTCTGGCCTGTGCCGAAGCAGAGCGACGAGGTCGTGGGCGGCGAGCCAGGCGATGCGCCAACGCTCGTCATCGACTTGCACGACGGACTCGGGGCCGTCGGGTCCGACGCGGTCGCGGAGGTGGCCTCGGGCCAGCAGCGCGTTCAGGGCGTCCTGGGCGGCGGGTCGATCCGGCGACAGCAGTGCCTGGCGCATCGCCTCGCGTCCCTCGCGAAGGGCCGGTCCCAGCTGTTCGGCCGAGCAGGGGGAGCGCAGGTCGCGCTCGTCCAGCCACGCACCGACGCCCGCGGGGTCGGCGAGTGCGTCGACGGTGCGCCCACCGTGGACCCACAGCGTGTTGAGCAGGTCGAGCGGCAACGGCTCGCCGATCAAAGGACGGTCCATGACACCAGTGTAACCGACGTGGCGGCAGACGCACGAACGGCTGATCGACCACGCCGTTGATCACGGGCCTTGACAAAGAGGCTCTCTTCCGTCTATTCTGATTTAGACGGTTACATGAGAAGTCGAGATTGACACTCGAATTGAAAGGCAGGCTTGACATGAAGCGGACCCGAACCCATCTTGCGTTGGCCACGGCGGTCCTGAGCGCGGTCGCGATCGCTGCCCCGGTGTCGAGCGCGAGCGCCGACACGGCCGCTGCCCCCGTTGCGGCCACGGTCACCGGGCCCACGTACATCACCACGGCCCCGTCGACCTTCACCAACACCAATAACCAGGTCTCCACCGCCAACAACTCCTCGGGGGGCCAAACCGCCCCGTGACCCTTCCACCCACGGTCGTCACGAACAGGAGACGCCGATGAGTAGCCGAACCTGCTCCGCGACCGGGACAGCCGCCGTCGCCGCGGGCCTGCCCGGCCCGCGACACGGCGAGCATCGGATCGAGCCGGCGAACGGATCGGGTCTGTGAGAGCACCGCCGTCCGCCACCCTCGGCCCTAGAGCCGGCGTTCACGGCGCGGCGGCGCACTCCTCGGTCGTCCCGTCGGGATCGCCGACGTACCAGATCGTCTCGTCCTCCCTGCGCGTCTCGACGATCACGCGGCGGCCCCAGAGCGTCGCCATGTGCCCGAGCGTGCCGCGCGCGTACTCGCCGTCGAGGCCGGGCTCGTCGGCGGAGTGCCGCAGGTAGAGCTCGCCGTGGCCCCCGTGGTCGGCGTCGAGGATCTCGATGTGCGGGATCTCGAACGTCGAATGCTGGCGGATCAGGATCTCGCGGATGCGCTCGGACTCGCGCGAGGAGACCCGGATGCGCCGCGGATCGCCCTGCACGTGCTCGAACGCGTAGAGGCGGGCGAGCTCGCACACCTTCGGCGTCAGGAACTCGCGCAGGAGCGCCTCGTCGTCGTAGTCGCGGCAGATCGACCGCACTCGCTCCAAGGGTTCGCCCGCGCCCGCCCACGGCCAGCGCTCCCGCTCCTCCTCGTCGGGCTCGGTGGCGATCCGCATGACCTCGCGCAGGATCACGATCCCCAGGTGGTAGGGGTTGACCTGGCCCGGATGGGGCTGAACCACCGACGCGTTCAGCTGCTCGTACTCCCAGTACTGGTCGGTCGGCAGGTGGAGGCGCTGGCAGATCTCCTGGTGGCAGAGCACGGCGAGGCCCTCGTTGCCGATCTTCGTGCGCATCTGCGGGAGGAAGTAGGCCTGCTCGGAGCGGACGATCGAGATCACGTCGCGCTGCCAGTCCTCGAGCCCGCGGGCGTGGTGCTCGATGAAGGCGAGGAGGTCGGCCTCCGGCTCGGCGGGGAAGCGCGCGCGGCGCTCGGCCCGGCGGTCGGCGATGCGGATCTTCTCCGCCTCGACCTCGTCCGGGAACAGCGCGTCGTACGGCGTCGGGCGGTAGGCCTCCTCGGCGGGCTCGGCCCGGCGGACGAGCTGCGCCTGGGGCTGGTGGATCGCGATCGCCTCGCAGGCATCGACGAAGTCCTCGACGCGGTCGCGGCCGTGCTCGGCCATGTATCCCGCCATCCGCTCGGCCGCGCCGCGCACGCGCGGCAGGATCGCGCGGTCGGCCGGCTCGAACCAGCGGCTCGAGGCGAAGAACCACGCGTGCCCGGCGCAATGGGCCATCACCAGCGTCTGCGCGACCAGGCTGTTGCCGTCGAGGAGGTAGGCGTTGACCGGATCGGTGTTGACGATCAGCTCGTAGATCCGCGAGCGGCCCATGCGGTAGGCCTCGTGCTGCTGGCTGTAGATCGCGCCGAAGCGCGAGCTGCTGTAGCGGCCCGGCAGGCCCCGGGCGGCGATGTCGTAGATCTCGGAGCTGCGCATCAGGTGGTAGACGACCGGCGGCACCTCGAAGCCGAGCGACGCGACCTCCTCCTGGCAGCGCTCGTCGATCTCCTGCAGGTCGGCGGCGGTGTAGACGGAGGTCACGCGACGAGCTCCTGCACGTCGTCCTTGGCGAAGAACCGCCGGAGCGCCGGCCACAGCTCCCGATCGTCGGCCGCGCTCGCCGACACGAACCCGGGCAGCGCGGCCGCGTGCTGCTCGAAGATCATCGAGAGACGGTGCGTGGGCGTATAGGTGGACGCGCTCACCTCGAGGTAGCCGACGAGCGAGCAGACGGCGGTCAGCTGCTCGACCAGCTCGAGCGTGCGCTCGTTGTCGGCCGTGAAGTTGTCGCCGTCGGAGGTGTGCAGCACGTACGCGTTCCAGTCGTTCGGCGGGTACCGGGTCCGCTGGATGTCGGACACGAGCTCGTAGCCCGAGGACACCTTCGTGCCGCCCGACTCGACGCGGCCGAAGAACTCCCCCTCGGTCATCTCCCACGCCTCGGTCGTGTGCCCGACGAACACGATCTCCACCTGCTCGTAGCGGCGGCGCAGGAACTGCACGCACCAGTAGAAGAAGAGCCGCGCCATGCGCTTGCGGTCGGTGCCCATGCTCGCGGAGATGTCCATCACGCAGAAGACGACGGCGCGGTGACGGGGCCGGGGGAGGTCGCGGTAGGAGAGGAAGCGCAGGTCCTCGCGGTCGACGTCGCCGACGCGGGCGTGTCCGCGCTTCGCGTTGCGCAGGAGGTTCGCGCGCAGGGTGGCCTTCTTGTCGACGCGGGGCCCGGCGCGCGCGATGTCGTTGTAGACCACGTCCTCGTGCACGATGTCCCCGCCGGCCTTGGGTCGCAGGCGCGGCAGCTCGAGCTCCGAGAAGAGCAGCGCCTCGACGTCCTCCATGTCGAGCCACACCTCGTAGAGCTCCTCGCCGGGCTCCGTGCCCGCCTGGCCGTCGCGACCGGGCTCGCCGCCCGGAGGGCCGAGCACGTCGCCGGACTCGCCGTCGCCCTGCCCGACGCCGTCCGCGCGCCCGCGGTCGAAGATGAACCGCCACTGGCGCGTGCCCTTGACCGGCACGCGGAGCTTCTTCTCCGGGCCGGCGGCGATGATGTCCTCCTCGCCGATCCGCTGCTTGAGCTGCTCCACGATCTTGCGCCGCACGCGGTCGCGGTGGTGCAGGGCATCGCGCTTGCCCTCCTGACGAGGGAGCGCGCCGTCGTCGACGACGGTCACCGGTTCAGCAGCTGTCCGACGTAGTCGAGCAGGTCGCCCGCGGAGCGCTCGTCGTAGCCGCGCTCCTCGCACAGGACCCGCGTCACTTCGTTCAGCCGCTTCGCCTGCTCTTGGTCGGGGTTGGACTTCGAGACCGTCTCGTGGACGATGTCCTTGAGCTGGTC
>JAOPZQ010000306.1 GCA_025964075.1 Solirubrobacterales bacterium
GCGATCGAGGCCATCGTCAGCGAGGCGCCCGCGAGGTCCATGGCCCCGAAGGTCACTCCCGACGCCGCGAGCGCGATCACGAGCGGCAGCAGCCGCAGCCGGGCGCGGAACACGACCGCGAGGGTGAACGCCATCACCAGCAGCGCGACGACGAACAGGGTCCCGATCGCGCCGCTGACCGAGCCGGCGAGGTCGTTGGTCACGACCGGCACGCCGGTGACCGTGTAGCGGCCGCCATAGCTCGTGCCGAGCGGGTGCTTCGCGAACGTCGCCGTCACCGCCACCGGCCCGACGAGCCGAGTCGCCTGGCGGATCAGCGCGATCGCCCTCGCCCGCTGGGCGTCCGTGAGGTCGGGCTTCAGCCGCACCTGGATGAGCGCCGCGTTCGGCGACGGGAACAGGTAGGCGAAGCGGGCCTTGGGCACGTAGGTGCCGAGCGTCGGGTCGAAGACGATCGTGTTGACGAAGCTCTTGTTGTCGAGCTGGGGCAGGCCGCTGATCCCCGACTGGGCCTGGAGCTGCAGAAGCGTGCTCGTCGCCTGCGCCGAGGCCGCGCTCTGCGCCTGCTTGACGAGCTGGTCGGTCTTCGCCTTCGAGTAGTGCTTCGCCTTCGCGGTCGCCTGCGCCTGCGCCACGGCCTGGGCGCTCTGCTGCTGGAGCTGCTGCAGCTGGACCGTGAGCTGCTGCTGGATCGCCGCCGTCGCCTCGTTCAGGAACGTGCCCGGCCCGTAGACCACCTTGACCGGCTTGGACCGCGCGAGCTCGGCGCACGGCGGGGCGTAGGCCTTCTTCCCCTTCGGCACGTTGCCGCCGAGGCAGCCCTCGAACGCGATCAGCCGCCCGAGGTCCGCGCTGTCGACCAGGTCCGTGAGCTTCTCCTGGAGGAGGATCACGATCGCGTCGTCCCCGAAGCTCCGGTGGAAGTCCGCGGTCGCGCGGAACGCCGGCGAGGAGGTCGAGACGAGCGTGTCCGCTCCCGTCTTCGGCGCGAGGCGGAGCGCGAGCGCCCCGCCGCCGATCCCGAGGACGACGACCGCGGCGAGCGCCGCCAGCGGCCTCCGCGCGGCGGCGCGGGCGATGCGCAGGAGGAGCGCGTTCGCCACGGACGCCTACTTCGTCGGCGGAGCCAACGTCACGTGCGGGTACTGCGTGGTGTTGCCGAGGAAGGGCTTCGCCTGCACGCACGGCGGCGCGGGGAGCACGCTTCCGGCGGTGGCCAGCAGCGTGGCGACGAGCTGGCTGACCGCGTTCCCGCTCGGCGGCGCCGGGTTCTTGGCCCCGCAGTTGCGGCCGTCGAACACGGGGAGGTAGGTTCGCACGCCGTTGAACACGTTGGCCCAGGCCTGGTTGGGAGCCGGGTAGGCGTTCGCCCGGTTCGAGCCGAGCCGGTGCGGATACACCGCGAGGTTCTCGGCGTTGACCGGGTTCGCCGTCCGCAGGTAGTGCACTGGGGCCTTGGCGTTCTGCGGCTGGTCGTAGGCCTCGGTGGCGGCGACCGTGTTGCCGAAGAACGAGCCGAGCTCCTGCTTGTAGGCGCCGAGGAACGAGACGATCGGCTCGACGTTCCGGATCACCGGCTCGAGCGAGCCCAGGAACGGCCGCGCGGAGTTGAGGAAGGTCTTCAGCGCCGGCAGTCCCTTGTTGCCCGCGGTGATCAGCGGACCGAGGTCCTGGAAGAGCGCGCGCAGGTCGGGCGAGAGCCGCGCGAGGTCGACGAGCGTCGGCGAGAGCTGCCGCGCGGCCGGGCGCAGCTGGGTCACGAGCGGGTTCGTGTTGAGCGCGAAGCGCGAGAGGCGCGCGAGGGTCGTCGTCGACTCCTGCTCGAACGTCGGGAGCGCGCGGAACGCCGCGGCGAGGTCGGCGTTGCGCCGCGCCGTCGTCGCGAACACCGTGTTGCTGTTCTGGATCAGCGAGCGCAGCTGGCCGCCACGCGCGCTCAGCGCGTTGAAGACGACGCCGGTGTTCGAGATCAGGCGCCGGACGGCGCCCTGCTGCGAGTTCAGCACGGTGAGCAGCCGGTTCGTGTCCTGCGAGAACGGCGCCAGGTTGCCGAGCACGTCGTTCAGGTCCTGGCCGCGACCCTCGAAGGCCGCCGCCTGCTGCTGCATCCATTGCTGGAACGACGCTCGGACCTTGGGTGGGAGCGCGCGCTGGATCTCGTCGAGCTGCACCGTCGGGGCGACGTTGCCGTTGGCGAGGAACCCGCCGTCCCGGAGCTCGTGCCGCGCCCCCTTCGTGCCCGGCGTCAGCTCGACGTAGGTCTCGCCGAGCAGGGTCTTCTGCCGCAGGATCGCCCGCGCGTCGCGCGAGATCGGCGCGTACTTGCGCTGCATCTCGATCGTCGTGTCGGAGAGCCCGCTCTTCGCGTCGGGCTGGATGTCCACGACCTTGCCGACCGGCACGCCCGAGATGCGCACGTCGGCCTGCTTGGCCAGCGTCGTCGCCTCCGGGAAGCGGACGTGGACGCGGTAGCCCTTGGGCGCCAGCGGGATCGAGCCGCCGAACGTCAGCCACAGGAAGAGCAGCAGCCCGAAGCACGACAGCGCGAAGGCCACCATGACCATGATCCGTCCGATGCCGAGGTTGGCTTTCTGCATCAGGGCCCCTGGGATCCCGCGCCGGCCTGCGACGGGCACACCGGCAGGTGAAGGAGGTTGACGAGCGTGCCGAGCGTGGGGTTGACCTTGCCGATCGCGTTCAGCTGGCCGACCGCGCTGCACGAGACGACGAGCAGGCCGCGGCGCACGGCCCCGTGCGCGTCCTGCGTCGCGAACACCGAGTTGGCGTCGTGGTTGGCCCACGCGAGCCAGAACAGGAAGCCCTCCTGGCCGACCCCGTTGCCGGGCGGGTTGTAGGCGAGCTCGTTGAGGAGGACGTTCACGACCTTGAGCGTCGAGACGAGGTTCGGCGTCGCCGCGGCCAGGTCGCGCGCCGCCGGCCGGAGGACCTTCACCGTGGGGAGCGCGTCCTTCGTGAACGGCCGCAGCTGGTTCTGGATCACCGGCGTCGTCTGGCGCAGGAACGGCTGCGTGGCCTTGAGCGAGGGCCCGAGCGCGCGCGCGCCGGGGCGCAGGGCCTGGAGGGTCGGCCCGAGCTGCGCGGCGAACGAGCTCGTCTTGTCGAGCGCGGTCTTGGTGTCGGACAGCGCGCCCGGCAGGAGCTGGAGCGTGCGGCGCAGGTTCGCGTCCTGGCTGGCGAGCGCCCCGAACGCGGCGTTCGAGGCGTCGACGAGCGTCGCCAGCTGCCGGTCCTTGCCCGCGAGCGCCTGGCTGAGCGCCGAGAAGTTGTGGATGACGTTGCGGATGTTGCCCTGGCGCTTCGCGAGCAGGCCGTTGATCGCGCGCAGGTCGCGCGTCGTCGGATCGAAGCGCCGGAAGGCCGCGGCGAGCTGCTTGCCGCCGTTGCCGGAGAGGGCGCGCCCGGCGCCGTGGATCAGCAGCTGCAGGTAGTCGCGCGAGTCGGCGTCGAGCGAGGAGAGGACCTCGTCGAGGTTGACGTCCGGCGCGGTCGCGCTGACCGGGATCGTGAAGCCGCTCTTCACCGGGTTGCCGCGGGTGCCCGGGTCGACCTCGACGATCATGTCCTTGAGCCCGGTCTTGGGCCGCAGCAGCGCGCTCGCGTCCGCGTGGATCATCTTCGCGTACTTCTTCTTCACCTTCATCGTCACGACGGCGCGGCCGTTCACCAGGTCGACGCTCGAGATCTCGCCGACCGCGACGCCGGCGATGTCGACGGTCTGCCCCTGGCCCGGCGTCACGGCCTGGGCGGTCGAGAACTCGGCCTTCAGCGTGTAGAAGCTCTTGCCGATCACCGGGAACCAGCCGGGCAGCGTGAACCGCTGGTGGGCGAGGATGAACCCTCCGACCACCGCGGCCATCAGGATGAGCCCGATGATCGCGGCGAAGTCCTTGTAGTGCTTCTGGATCGCCCGCCTCATGGCCCGTTCCCCTTGTTCGCGGCCGGGCCGTTGAAGTCGGGCAGCGACTGCGTGTAGCAGGGGACGTCCGGCTTGTACGGCGGCCGCTTGCCCGGGTAGATCGGCCGGGTGCCGAGCGGCTTCGTCGCCGGGTTCGTGAACAGCGCGTCGCCCGAGAGCGAGGCCGGCCCGAGCGACAGCGTCTGGGAGCCGCCGCCGGGCTGGAAGCGTACGTACATGCCGTTGCCGTCGAAGTTCTGGCCCTCGCTCGAGAGGCCGACCATCCCCTGCCAGAACTCCTTGTAGTTCTCCAGGCCCGTCGTCAGCGAGCCGTCGTTCAGCTTGACGTCGCCGGCGGGGAGCAGCACGTTCGTCGCGCACTTGTCGACGAGGTCGAGCTGGGGCAGCAGCTGCAGCGTCTGGTCGGTGAGCTTCGCGAGGTTCGGGGTCGCCCGGCTGAGCTCGCGCGCCAGGCCCTGGAGCTCGGTCTTCGAGAGAAGGCCCCGCGTCTGCGCGATCCACGGGAACGCCGCGTCGATCGTCGCCGGAGTCGCCCTGACGCCGGGGAGGATCTCGCGTGCGAACGCGCGGGTCGGCGGGAACGAGGCGTTGAGCGCGCCGAGCGCGCGGTTGGCGCTCGTCAGCGTCGGCCCGAGCTCGCGGATCGAGGCCTGCAGGTTGCCGCTCTCCGCCGCGGTCGCGGCCATGGTCGTGTTGAAGTTCGTGATCAGGTCCTTGAGCGCCGCCTCGCGAGAGTTCAGCGCGGTGCTGACCTTGGCGAGCGCGGCGACGAGCTGCGAGAGGTCGTGCGGCTGCGTCCCGAGCAGCGCCTGCCCGACGACCGCGGTGTCCCGCAGGGCCGGCGCCGCGTGCCTCGTCGACTGGTTCAGCGCCTGGGCGCCGGTCGTGCCGCCCTGCTTCGAGTTGAGCGCCGTTCCGAACCCGGTGAGGAAGTCCTGCAGGTCGGTCCGCGTGTCGGACTGCAGGGCCGTGAGGACCTGGTCGAGCTGCACCGGGTCCGAGGTCTGCGTGACCGGGATCGTGTCGCCGTCTCCCACGGCCTTCGCGGTCGGCGTGCCCGGCCGCAGGTCGACGAAGAAGTTGCCCTCGAGGAAGATCCGCGGGCGGATCATGAGCTGGGCGTCCCGGTGGATCGGGAGGCCCTGGTCCTGGATCTCCATCGTCACGACGGCGGCGTTCGAGTGGGGATCGCGCGAGACGCCCGTGACCTTGCCGACGTTGACGCCGGCGATCCGCACCGGCGAGTTCTTCCGGATCGAGTTCGCCGAGGCGAAGACGGCCTTGAGCTGGAACCCGTGCGTGAACGGCACGTGCTTGGTGAACCCGAACCAGGTGCCCATCGCGACCAGGATCGCCGCGATCAGGCCCGCCTTCCACGGCGCGATGCCCATGCGGTCCTTGCGCGGGACGCGGGGCTTCGAGCTGTCGCGGCGCCGCGCCATCAGTTCGTCCGGTTGATGGTCGACACGTCGTGCTGGGTGCCCTGGTTGCCCGGCTGGTTGCCGATCACCGTCTGGCCCTTGAGGTAGCGCTCGTTCGCGGCCTCGCACTCCTTCGTCTGCCCGGGCGAGGCGGTGTTCGGATACGGGTTCGTGTGCAGGTGGTTGTCAGCGGTCGGGCCGTTCGCGGGCGCGCTCGAGAACGACGTCTCGCTGTTGATCCCGGCCGGCGTCGCGATGATGATGAACCGCTGCCAGGTGCCGTTCTTGTCGCCCTCGGACAGCAGGCTCGCGACGTTCCGGAACCACAGCGACACGTAGTTGCACGTCGTCTGCATGGGCGTGAGGAACGCGACCGTCGGGTTCAGCGTCTCGGCCGTGTTCCGCAGGCCGTGGATCCCGACCGGCACGAGGGGATCCTGCGCGAAGTTGCGCAGCGCCACGAGCGAGTCGGCGAGCTTGCGGTTGAACGGGTCGATCCGCTTGAGCGTCGAGGTCCCCGCGACGAGCGCCGAGGAGATGACCGGCGCCGAGCTGCCGAGCGCCCGGGCGCCCGGCTGCAGCTCGTGGAAGAGCGCCGCCGAGTTCGTCAGGAACGGGCGCACGGCGCGGAACGTGCTCGTCGCCTGGTCGAGCGCCGGCGGCCCGCCGGAGATCGAGTCCTGGATGTACGGCCGCGCGACGCCGGCGAGCGCGAGGAAGGTCGAGTCGAGGTTCCGGAACAGCGAGGCCTGCGTCTCGGCGGCGGGCGCCACGATGCTCGCGGTGCGCGCGAGCGCCTGGACGAACGTGGCGAGGCCCGTCCGGGGGTCGGCCAGGTTCTGCGACACCGGGACGAGGTTGCGCAGGAGCGGCGCGAGGTCGTGGATCGCGAGCTGGAGGTCGGCGCCGCGCCCGGCGAAGCCGTTCCCGAAGCTCACGAGGTTGTGCTGGATCGCCGTCCGCGTCTTCGCGTCGAACGTGTTGAACACCTCGTCGAGCTCGACCGGCGCCGGCCGCGCGTTGGCGAGCGGCAGCGTCCCGCCGTCGGCGATGTGGCCGCCCTGGCGGCCCGGCGTGACCTGCACGTACTTGAGGCCGAGCGCCGAGCGGGGGCGCACGAGCACGGTCGTGTCGGCGTCGAGCGGCTTGACGCTCGTCTGCAGCTTCAGCGTCACGAGCGCCGTGACCTTGCCCGTGCGGTAGATCTTCGGCTTGATCTCGGAGACGACCCCGACGCGCGCGCCGCCGATCCGCACGTCGTTGCCGACGACGAGGTTCGCGGCGCTCGGCAGCTCGGCCTTGACCTGGTAGGTCGGGACGAACGGCAGGCCGTTGTTCGCGTTGTAGGCGAGGAACACCGCGACGAGGACGACGAGGATCGTCGCCGCCCCGATCAGGACCGGGTTGGCCGCCACGGACGCGTTGCGCCGCCGGCGACTCATCCCCCGCTCCCGAGGAGGAAGTTGAGCAGCCCCGAGACCGGGTTTGCGGGCGGCGTCGGCTGGGTGGTGCTCGGCGGCGTCTGCGCGGGCGTCGTCGGCGTCTGGGTCTGCGTCTGTGTCGGCGCCGTGCCGGTCGGAGCCTGCACCGGGCTGGTCGGCGTCTTCGTCGACGTCTGTCCCGACCCCTTGACCGGGTGCGAGCGCAGCACGTTCGCCGGGTCCTGGCCCATCAGCACCCGCGCGGTGTTCTGGAGGATCGTGTCGCCGTTGTACTGACCGAGGTCGATCGTCCGCGCGACGGCGGCGGTGGCCTGCGTCGTATTGGCCGCGCCGTTCCCGAAGTTGGCCGAGCAGCCCGGCGTCGGGCTGACCGCGTACGCCGAGCACAGCGGGTTGTCGGCGAGCAGCCCGGCCCGCAGGTAGTGGCCGAAGGAGTCGAATCCGTTGATCGCCGAGACCTGGAAGAACACGTAGTCGAGGATCCGCTCGAGCCCGCCGCTGCTCTGGATCGAGGTCGTGAGCGCCGCGAGGTTCGCGCCCAGCGGCTTGGCGACGGCGGCGAACGCGCGCAGGTCCTTGGCCAGCGGCAGCGTCTGCTTGAGCGCCGGGCCGCCGATCGCCCCGGCGCGACCGAGCGACTGCAGCGCCGGGAGGGCCGCGTTGCTGAACGGCCCGAGCTGCTGGACGACCCGGTTGATCGAGGAGGCGTTCGAGTGGAGGCTCGCGAGGACGGGCGTCGCCTGGTCGGCGAGCTGCCCGAGCGCCTGGGAGGTCGGCCGGATCTGGGTCAGGAAGGCGGGCAGCTTCTGGATGTTCTGCGCCAGCGCGCTGCGCCGGTCGGCCGTCGCCTGCGCGACCTGGCTCGCCTGGGCGACGAAGTCGGCGACCTTCGCGCGGTCGCGGCCGAGCGGGCTGAGGATCGTGTCCGAGTTCGTCGACAGGTCGGCGAGCGTCGTGTTCTCGCGCGCGAGGATCGCGAGGACCTTGTCGAGGTTCTGCAGCGCCGGGTCGGCCCGGCGGATGACCTCGCGCAGCTGGTCGGAGTTGCCCGCGAGGCCCGTGCCCAGCTCGGCGACGATCAGCGAGAGCCGCTGGCGGTAGGGCAGGCGGTTGATGTTGCCGATCAGGTCGACGTCGACCGGCGTCGAGGTGTTCCTCACCGGCAGCAGGTACTGCCCCGACCCCGGCTGGCCCTTGGCGATCTTCCGCAGCGCGGAGGCCTTCCCGGCCCCCACCGGCTTCGGCTGGGTCGGCGTGCAGTCGACGAACTTCTCGCCGATCAGCGACTGCGGCCGGATCGTGCAGTGGGCGTCGCTGCGGAAGTCCTTGAAGCCCGGGTCGCTGATGTCGAGGACGACGGCCGCCTTGTGGTCCGCGGTCACGTCCAGCGCCGAGACGGTCCCGATGTTGACTCCCGCGGCGCGGACCTCCTCGCCGGGGATGATCGACACCGCGTTGTCGAAGATCGCGCGCACCTTGTAGCTGTCACCCGAGCCGGCCCCGGTGCCCAGCACGACGACCACCGCGGCGGCGGCGAGCACGACGAGGATCGCGAGCAGCCGCCTCATGGCGCGGGGAGCCTCTGCGTCGGGTTGCAGTCGAGCGTGCCGCTGGTGTCGCGCCAGGGGTTGCCGCCGTCGGCCGCGGGCACGGCGGCCGCGCCGGGGCAGCGCTGCTGGTTCAGGGTCAGGCCGCTGAGCCGGCTGTCCACCCCTAGGGAGTTGAGGACGCCGCCGAGGGGGTTGTCGGCGAACGAGAACAGGTTGAAGATCGGCTGGATCCGCGCGTAGTGCCCGTTGGCGTCATACGTGGACGCGCCCTGGCCGAAGTCGCGGAGCCATCCCACGAGCTCGGGCGTGTAGGGGCGGGCGTAGTTGAGGACGGGCGCCGACTTGTTGAGCGCGACGATGCCGTTCGCGAACGTCGGCTTGGCGACCTTCGCGAGCTTCGGCAGCCGCTGCAGGACGTCGATCAGGTCGTTCGCGGCACCCGGCCGCCGGATCAGCGAGCGCAGGTCGGCGACCGTGGGAATCGAGTCGGCGACGAGGGGCCGCAGCGCGGCGAGCAAGGGCGCGAGGCGCTTGGTCGCGGGCTTCGACGCGTTCACCAGCGTGTCGAGGTCGTTGAGCGTGGAGCGCAGGTTGACGAACGTCGTGTTCGCGCGGCGCAGCGTCGGCGCGAGCTGCTGCAGCGCGGTGTCGAAGGACTTGTTCTCGGCGCCGATCGCGCCCGCGGTCGTCGCGGTGTTCGAGACCAGGTTCGTCAGGTCGCCCGAGCGGCTCGCGACCGCGCTGACCACGTTCGAGGTCTGCACGACGAAGTTCGTGAACGCGGACGTGTCGCGGTCGAGCTCGTTCGCGAGCCGGGCCGTCGCCGACAGCGTCGGGTTGAAGTAGCGCAGCGCCTGGTTCGCCTGCTTTGCGACGCCGGCGTACTGCGTGGCCGATCCCTGGACCACGTCCTGGAGGCCCTTGAGCGTCTTCGGGTCGAGCGTGTTGAAGACCTGGTCGAGGTCGACGATCGAGTTCGTCGAGGTCGTCGGGAGCTCGGCCTTGTCGGCGAGCTCGGTGCCGCTGTTCGGCCCGAGCGTCAGCGCCACGTACCGGTTCGCGATGCCCGACAGCGACGTCGCGCGGATCTGCGCGAGCGTGCCCTTGTGCAGCGGCGCGTACGGAGAGTCGACGGTGATCTTGATCTCGGCCTGGTTGTCCTGCGTCAGCGAGATCGAGTCGACGTTGCCGACGCGACGACCGCCCACCTGGACGTCGTCGCCCTTGACGAGCTGGCCCGCGTTCTGGAACAGGAGCCGGTAGTCGTGGCCCCCGCCGCCGCTCAGCAGCACGATCGCCACGACGACCACCACGAGAGCAAGGGCTCCCAGTGCCGCCCCGCGCCACAACGTCATCCTGCCCGCACTCCTTTGCGACCCACTGCCTCCACGCGCGCGGAACCTACCCAGGTTGTGTTAAGGCAGTGCGAAGCTAGTCCATCCCGAGCGGGCCGGCCGACTCGCCCGTGAGGAACTGCCTGATGAACGGGTTGTCCGAGTTCAGCATGTCCTCGGCGGGACCCGCTTCGACGATCCGCCCCCGCCACAGCACGGCGATGTGCTCGGCGACGCGGCGCGCGCTCATGATGTCGTGCGTGATCACGCAGAACGCCGGCAGGTGCTCCCGCTTCTGCGCCTTCGCCTCCTCGAGCACGTCGCTGTGGATCTCGAGGATGAGCTCGCCCAGCAGCGCCGTGCGCACCGGGTCGAGGCCCGAGTCGGGCTCGTCGAAGAGCACGATGTCCGGGTCGAGCACCAGCGCGCGCGCGAAGCCCGCGCGCTTGCGCATCCCGCCGGAGAGCTCGTTCGGCATCTTGTCCCACGAGCCGGCGAGCCCGACCTCGTTCAGGCGGCGGTTGACGATCTCCTCGATCTCGTCCTCGCCCTTCTCCGTGTGCTGGCGCAGCGGGAACGCGACGTTGTCGAAGAGGTTCATCGAGCCGAACAGCGCGCCGTCCTGGAACAGGACGCCAAAGCGCTTGCGCATCTCGAAGAGCTCGTCGTCCGTCATGTTCGGGATCGACTGCCCGTGGACGAGGACGTCGCCCTCGTCGGGGTAGAGCAGGCCGACCATGTGCTTGATGCACACCGACTTGCCGGTGCCGGAGGGCCCGAGGATCATCGAGACCTTGCCCTCGGGCAGGCCCATGTTGAGGCCGCGGAGGATCTTGTTGCGCCCGAAGGCCTTGTGGACGTCGATGAACTCGACGGCGTCGGGCACGCCGGTGGGGAACACCGTCCCCGTGTGCCACTGGTACTCGGCTTCCTCGTCGTCCTTGGGCTCGGGCTCGTTGACCACGGACACGCGCCGCGTCGGCGCAGGCTCGGCGTCCGCGACGGTGTGCGCCGCGGGCTCGTCGGTGGCG
>JAOPZQ010000308.1 GCA_025964075.1 Solirubrobacterales bacterium
GCGCGTCGGCCCTCCTCGGCGCGACGAGGGCGAACCTGCCGCTGCACGGGTGGCAGGTGCTCGTGCTCTATCCGCCGCTGGCGATGCTGGCGCTGGGCGCGCGCGGCCTCTACCGCCGCCGCCTCAACACCTCGGTCGTCGACAGCGTCGCGCCGCTCGTCGGCGCGATCTCCGTCGTCGCGATGACGCTGATCGCCGGCGTGGTCCTCGTCTACGGGCAAGAGCACACGGCGGAGCTGGTGGCGCGCGCGTGGCTGTTCTCGCTCGCCTACGTCGGGGGCGCCAGGCTGATGCTCGTGAGGGCCCAGCGCGAGGCTCGCCGCCGGGGTGTCCTCAGCAGTCCGGCGCTCATCGTCGGCGCGGGGGAGATCGGCGCGCACGTCGCGCGGCGGCTGCGGGAGAGCCCGGAGTACGGCCTGCGCCCCGCCGGGTTCCTCGACGCCAATCCGCAGGACGCGCTCGCCGTCGCCGGCCGTGAGGAGCCGGTGCTCGGCCATCCGGGCGAGCTCGAGCGCGCCGTCCGGGAGACCGGCGCCCGCCACGTGATCCTCGCGTTCTCGCAGGCGCCCGACCGCAGCCTCATCCCGCTCGTGCGGCGCTGCGACGCCCTCGGTCTCGACGTGTGGATGGTGCCGCGCCTGTTCGACGCGATGAACGACCGCGTGACGCTCGATCGCCTCGGCGGCCTGCCGATGCTCAACATGCGCGTGACGGACCCGAACGGAGTCCGGTTCGCGGTGAAGCACCTGTTCGACCGCGTGGTCGCGGGCGTCATCCTCGTGACGATCGCGCCGGTCATGCTCGCCGTCGCCCTCGCCGTGCGGGGGAGCTCTCCCGGGCCGGTGCTCTTCCGCCAGCGCCGCGTCGGTCGCGACGGCCAGGTGTTCGATCTCCTGAAGTTCCGATCCATGCTCCCCGATGCGGCGCCGAGCCGCTTCTCCCCGGCCCGCGGCTCGGCGCCGGGCGGCGTCGAGGGCGTCGATCGGCGCACCCGCATCGGCCGCTGGCTGCGGCGGACCTCGCTCGACGAGCTGCCCCAGCTCGTCAACGTGGTGCGCGGCGAGATGAGCCTCGTCGGCCCGCGGCCCGAGCGCCCGGAGTTCGTCGAGCTGTTCCGCGGCGACATCAGCCGCTACTCGGATCGCCATCGCGTCAAGTCCGGAATCACCGGGTGGGCGCAGGTCAACGGGCTCCGCGGGCAGACCTCGGTCGCCGACCGGGTCGAGTGGGACAACTACTACATCGAGAACTGGTCCCTGCGCCTCGACCTGAAGATCCTGGCCCTGACCGCCGCCGCGGTCGTCCGCGCCGCGGAATGACCGACGCCCACGCCGAGCTGCGGCGGCGCTTCCCGCGCGTCGCGGTCACCCACGAGTGGCTCACCATCCCCGGGGGCTCGGAGCAGGTCGTCGCCCAGGTGCTGGAGCTGTTCCCGGACGCCGAGCTCTTCACCTCGATCTACGACCCCGAGCCGTGGGCGCCGCCGATCGCCGGGCGGAGGGTGCACGCGTCGTTCCTCGACCGCCTCCCTGGCGCCCGGCGCCACTACCCGAAGCTTCTGCCGCTCATGAACCTCGCGTTCGAGTCCTTCGACCTGTCGGGCTTCGACCTCGTGATCTCCTCGAATCACGCGTGCGCGAAGAACGTCGTCGTGGCCCCGGGGGCAAGGCACGTCTGCTATTGCCACACGCCGATGCGCTACGCGTGGGACCCCCGCTTCCTCGCCGAGGAGGACCTCGGGCGCGCGGCCGCCCTCGCCGCCCGGGCGCTCCTGCCGCGGCTGCGCCGCCAGGACTTCCTCGCCGCCCAGCGCCCCGACGCGATCCTCGCCAACTCCACGACCGTGGCCGAGCGTGTCGCCCGGCACTGGCGGCGCGAGGCCGAGGTGCTCCATCCGCCGGTCGACGTCGATCGCTTCCTCACGCTTCCCCGCGCTCCGTCCGACTACTACCTGGTGCTCGGTCGAGTGGTGCCCTACAAGCGCGTCGATCTCGCCCTCGGCGCGTGCGCCCGGCTCGGGCGTCGCGTGAAGGTGGCGGGCGACGGGCGCGCCCTCGAGACCGCGCGCGTCCTCGCCGGCCCCGAGGCCGAGCTGCTCGGCCGCGTGCCGGACGCCGACCAGCCGGGCCTGCTCGCGGGCGCCCGGGCGCTGCTGTTCTGCGCCGAGGAGGACTTCGGCATGGTCCCGGTCGAGGCCATGGCGGCCGGCGTTCCGGTGATCGCCTACGGTGTCGGGGGCGCCCGGGACTCGGTGCTCGACGGCGAGACCGGCATCCTGTTCGACGACCAGACGGAGGACAGCCTGATGGACGCGATCGAGCGCTTCGAGGCGCTCTCGTTCGACGAGGACCACCTGCGGGAGCACGCGCGGGCCTTCGGGCCCGAGCGCTTCCGCGCCGAGCTCGCCGAGCACGTGCTGGCCCTCGACCCCGAGGCGGTGCTCGCATGAGGAGGGTGCTCGTCACCGGCGGCTCGGGCTACGTCGGCGCGCCGGTCGTGCGCGAGCTCGGCGAGGCCGGCCTCGCGGTGCGGGTGCTCGACTCGCTCCTGCACGGGCAGGAGGACCTCGCCCGCGAGCAGGAGGCCACGGGCGTGGAGCACGTGCGCGGCGACATCCGCGACGCCGAGGCGCGGCGTCGCGCGCTGGCCGGGGCGGACGCGGTCGTCCACCTCGCGGCGATCGTCGGCGACCCCGCCTGCGCGCGCGATCCCGCCGCGTCGCACGAGGTCAACGTCGAGGCGACCCGCTCGCTCCTCGCGGACGCGAAGGCGGCGGGCGTCCAGCACCTCGTCTTCGCCTCGACCTGCTCGAACTACGGCCGCATGGTCGATCCCGACGTGCCGATCGACGAGAGCGGCGTGCTCGCCCCGGTGTCGCTGTACGC
>JAOPZQ010000334.1 GCA_025964075.1 Solirubrobacterales bacterium
CGGCGCGGGGGATCCCGGTCGCCGCCGCCACGGCGTCGGCCATCACGCCGGCGAGGGCGCCCTGGCGCAGATCGCCGGCCACGAAGCCGCGCAGGAAGTCCTGCTCGGGCGCCGTCGCCCGGCCGAACAGCGCGGCGATCGCCTCCCGGCGCGCCGCCTGCGACCCGGGGCCGGCGAGCGCGGCGATCCGGGCGAAGGCCTCGTCCACCTCTGCGACTCCGAGCGCGGGCTCGGGCGCCGGTGGCGGGACGTCGCGGAGCGCGGCCCAGCCGACGCCCGTGCGCCGCTGGCGCAGCTCGCCGCTGAGGAAGGCGACGCCGGGCTCGATCTCCCGTTCTCCGAGGCGGCGCAGAGCGGCCCCGAGCAGCTCGGCCTTGCGCTTGCGCGAGCGCGTCTCGCGGACGGCGATCGAGGTGGCGGCGAGCTCCGCGAACAGCACGGACGCATCCTGCCGCACAAAGGGCCTGGCCCGTCTGGTTCACACACCGTCAACCGAGCCTGGCCCCTTTGGCTTACACGGCGTCAAACCAGCGGGATCGGGCGCGTCAGACGCCGGCGGAGGTCGCCAGCGGCACGTCGGTGCCCGGGTCGCGGCGCTCCCAGGGGCGCTGGAGCTTCAGCGCCGAGAGGATCGCGCGGGTCGCCGGGGAGCGGTTCAGCGTGTAGAAGTGGATGCCCGGCGCCCCGGAGGCCAGGAGCTCGGCGCACTGCAGCGTGGCGTAGGACACGCCGAGCTCGACGACCGCCTCGGGCGAGTCGCGCCGGTCCTCCAGCGCCGCGACGAAGTCCGGCGGGAAGTAGGCGCCGCACATCGCCGTGATCCGCTTGATCTGGTCGACGTTCGTGACCGGCATGATCCCCGGCACGATCGGGACCTCGATGCCCGCGGCGCGGGCGTCGGCGACGAACCGGTAGTAGGCGCGGTTGTCGTAGAACAGCTGGGTGATGAGGACGCAGGCGCCGGCGTCGACCTTCTCCTTGGCGTGCGCCAGGTCCTCCTCGCGACTCGCGGCCTCCTGGTGGACCTCGGGATAGCAGGCGCCGACCACGCAGAACTCGTAGTTCTCGGCCACGAGGCGCGCGAGCTCGCCGCCGTAGCCGAGGCCGCCCTCGGTCCGCACGAAGGTGTCCTCGCCCGCGGGCGGATCCCCGCGCAGCGCCAGCACGTTGTCGATCCCCGCGGCGCGCATCTGGCGGAGCGCGTCGTGGAGGTCGTCGACGGTCGCGCCCACGCAGGTGAAGTGCGCCATCGCCTCGAGACCGTGGGTGTGGCGGATCTTCGTGACGATCTCGATCGTCTTCTCGCGGGTCGAGCCGCCGGCCCCCCACGTGACGGAGACGAACGCGGGCTCGAGCGACCGCAGGGCGTCGAGCGCGTCGTACAAATTGGCCTCGCCCTCGGGCGTCTTCGGCGGGAAGAACTCGAAGGAGAAGATGGGCCCCTGCCCGGAGGCGAGAATCTCGTCGATCCGCATCGTGGGATCTTAGAGTGCCCCGGTATGGTTGTTGCATGGCGCAGGGCCCACAGGTAGGGGACCCGGCCCCCGACTTCACCCTCGAGGGCACCGACGGCACGTTCACGCTCTCCCAGCACCGAGGGCAGCGCGTCGTCCTCCTCTTCTACCCGGGCGACAACACCGCCGTGTGCACGCGGCAGTTCTGCTCCTACCGCGACCACGCCGAGGACTTCGCGAAGCTCGACGCGATCGCGGTCGGCATCTCCTCGCAGAGCCTCGAGTCGCACGAGGGCTTCCACGAGCGCCACGGCCTGAACGTGCCGCTCCTGGCCGACGAGGATCGCGCCGTGTCGAAGAGCTACGGCGTCACCGGGCCGCTCGGCGTGCGCCGGGCGGTGATCATCGTCGACGAGGAGGGCGTCGTCCGCCACCGGCACGTCCACACGCTGGGGCTGACGTTCCAGAGCGTCGACGACATCGCCGCCGCACTCGCGACGCTCCCCTCCCGCGCCGCCGGCTAGGTATCGAGCAGCCGGTAGGAGCCGATCTCCTCGAGCCCGGCGGACACCGGCGGCTCGTCACAGCGCTCCCGGACGCCCGCGCGGAAGCGCCGGAACGCCGGCAGCCCGGCCAGCGGGCTGGGCCCGTCGCCGGTCTCGACGGCGAAGTGCATGAAGCTCACGCCGTCCTCGAGGCGGAACGTCCCGTAGCGCAGGCCGTCGGGCTGCAGGCGGTGGAGCTCCTCGTAGACGGCGCGGACGAGCTCCTCGTTCTCCGCGACGTGCTCGGGCTTGACCCGGTAGCGGACCATCACGCGTTTTTCTGTCATGCGCGTATAGACGGGGCCCGGGCCCCGACTTCATCGGTCACACGGCGGTCCAGCGGTCCGGATCGCCCCCGGCGCCGTCGAGCTTCCGGGCGCGGCCGGTCTTCTCCAGGTGCGTGAGGCAGGCGAGCGTCTCGGTGATGAGCCACGGCGCCGTCTCGGCCGTGAGGCCGTCGGGGTGCACGTGCGGGGCGATGTCGAAGGCGGTGAGGGTCGCGCCGTCGAGCGCCGCGGAGGCCGCCGCCAGGCGCTCGGCGACCAGTGTCCGATTGGCCTCGATGTGGCCGCGCACGTCGGTGAACGGCTTGGCGTGGCCGGCGAGGCAGAGCCGGACGTCGAGCGCGGCGACCTTGTCGAGTGAGTCGAGGAACTCGCCGACGGGATCGGGGCTGTAGCCGTATTCGAAGTACAGGGAGACCCGCCCGAGCAGGTGATCGCCCGAGATGAGGAGCCGGCGTTCGGGCTGGTAGAGGCACACGTGGGAGGGCGCGTGGCCGGGCGTCTCGACCACCTGCCAGGTGCCGAGGTCGGTCACGACCTCGACGCCGTCGACGAGCGGCCGATCGGGCAGGACGACGGGCCCGAACCCCGTGGGCTGCTCGCGCCGGCGCCTCGCCCACTCGCGCAGCGGCGCCTCGGGCACGCCGCTCTGCCGTGCCACCTCCAGGCGCCGTTCGAGCGCCCGATCCGGATTTCCCACGTTGCCGGTCGCGTGCGCGTGGTCGGGGTGCATCCACAGCTCGCATCCGGCGCGTTCGACGACCGCCGCCGCCTGACCGTAGTGGTCCGAGTGCGCGTGCGTGCAGCAGAGCAGCCGCACCTGCTCGAGCCGGAGGTTGACCTGGTCCAGCGCACGCTCGAGGTTGGCGAGCGAGCCGGGCTCGTGCATGCCGCAGTCGACGAGGACGATCCCGTCCCCGGCCGCGATCGCCCATGCGTTGCAATGGGGGACGCCGGGCCAGGGCAACGGGAGCCGCAGGCGCCAGACGCCCGGCACCACGCGCTCGCCCCGGCCCGCCTCGCGGCGGCGGGTCGACTCGGACACGGGGTTGACTCTAGGGAACCGTAGACTGCGCCCCACGTCACAGAGGGAGGCGCAGTGTCGACCAGCACGAAGAGACAGACGGCCAAGGACACCACCAGAGTCGCGCTCGCCTACTTCGAGGCCCTCGCGAATCGGGACGTGGACGCGCTCGTCGCGTGCTGGCGCCCGGGCGGCGTAGACCACTTCGTCGGGGACGTCGAGCTCGTCGCGCCCCACGAGGTCCGCGACTACTTCACCGCGCTCTTCCAGGCGTTCCCCGACTTCGAGGTCGAGGTCCTCTCGACGACCGCCGACTCCAAGCAGTGCGCCGTGCGCTGGCGCGCCCAGGCGACGTTCGCCGGGCCGGGGCCGTTCCAGGGCGTCGAGCCCACGGGCGGCGGGATCGCGATCGAGGCGTGCGACGTGGTCGAGGTCGCCGACGGCCAGGTGGTCGCCAACCACGCGTACGTGAACCAGGCTGACGTCGCGCGCCAGATCGGCGTGCTGCCCCCGGCCGGCTCGACGATGGAGCAGCGCATGACCAAGGCGTTCAACGGCAAGACCCGCGCCGGCCGGCGCGTGGCGGCGGCGGGGGATCTCGACCGCGTCGCCGACGGCGTGTGGCTGCTGCGCGGCGGCGTCCCGCGGGAGATGAACGTCTACCTGATCGAGGACGACGGCCAGGTGACGCTGTTCGACGCGGGGATCCGGATCATGGCGCCGGCCCTCGTCACCGCCGCCGCGCCGCTCGGCGGGATCAAGCGCGTCGTGCTCGGCCACGGCCACGTCGACCACCGCGGCGCGGCGCCGCGGCTCGGCGCGCCCGTGTACTGCCATCCGCTCGACCGGGAGGTCGCCGAGGGCGACGGCGGCCGCTCCTCATGGCGTCCCGAGCTCCTGAAGCCCCACGCCCGCGTGTTGATGACGCGCCTGCTCGAGTGGTGGGACGGCGGACCGGTCTCGATCGACGGCACCATCGACGAGGGCGAGGACGTCGCCGGCTTCCGCGTCGTCCACATCCCGGGGCACTCGCCCGGGCAGATCGCCCTGTTCCGCGAGAGCGACCGCCTGGCGCTGACCACGGACTGCTTCTACACCCTCAACATCGAGACGACGCTCAAGGGCCCGCCGCGTATCCCCCACCGCGCGTTCACGCCCGACTACGAGGCGGCCCGCGCTTCGATCCTCAAGATCGCCGCGCTCGAGCCGAGCGCCGCCTGGCCCGGCCATGCCAACCCGGTCGTCGGGGACGTGCGCGCCCAGCTCGAGCGGGCGGCCGCCGCGGGCTGATGGGCCGCCGGAACCGCCGGCGCGGGCGCCTCGAGACGCCGACGAGCGACTACACGGACGCCGAGGGCAACGTGCTGACCTTGCGGGGGACCCTGACCCCCGCCACGCGCCGGGAGTATCACGAGGTGCTGCACGGCAACCAGCTCTCGCAGGAGGACGCCTGGCAGCGGGCGGTCGAGTTCCTCTTCGAGCGGCTGGCCGTCCGGTGGACGGTCGCCGGCGTCCCGACGGTGCGCCAGAAGGAGCTCGTCGGACGCTTTCGCCTCGCGAGCGCAGGGGAGCGAGCGTGGATCCGCGACGTCATCCGCCAGCACGTCGCGGAGCACTTCCCCGAGCTGGAGGCGCCGTGAACGGCGTCGACCCCGAGCGACTGGCGACTCTCCTCTGCGACTGGTGCCTCGGCGTCGGCGACGGCGATCAGGTGCTCGTCCGCTCGACCGTCGCCGCGGAGCCCTTGCTGCGGGCGCTTCACGGCGCGATCCTCGAGCGGGGCGCCTGGCCGTTCCTGCGCGTGGAGCTGCCCGGGCAGCAGGCGCAGTTCTTCGCGCGGGCCCGCGATCGCCAGCTCGACGAGCTCCCGGCGATGACGCGCTTCGAGGCCGAGTCCCTCGACGCCCATCTGAGCATCGCCGCCCCGATCAACACGCGCGAGCTGGCGGCGGCCGACGCCTCGCGCCAGGCCCGGCTGCGGCGCACGCTGTTGCCGACGTACGAGCTGCGGCGCGGCAAGCCGTGGTGCGTGACGCTGTGGCCCACCGACGCCCAGGCCCAGGAGGGCGGGATGAGCACCGCCGAGTTCGCGGCGTTCGTCAACCGGGCGCTGATGCTCGACCGCCCCGATCCGGTCGCCGGATGGGCGGAGCTCAGCGCGCGCCAGGAGGAGCTCATCGCGCGCCTGCGCGAGTGCACGGACATCCGCGTCGAGGCCGAGGGAACGGATCTGCGTCTGCGCGTCGACGGCCGCACGTGGGTCAACTCCGACGGCCGGCGCAACATGCCGAGCGGCGAGGTCTTCACGGGCCCGCACGAGGACTCCGCGAACGGCAGGATCCGCTTCACGATCCCCGCCACCCCGGGCGGCGCGAGCATGGAGGGCGTCGAGCTCGAGTTCCGCGACGGCGAGGTCGTGGCGGCCCGCGCCGACCGCGGCGAGGACGCCCTGCAGGGCGCGCTCGCCACCGACCCGGGCGCCCGCCGGCTCGGCGAGCTCGGGATCGGCACGAACTTCGGCATCGACCGCGCCGTCGGCTCCGTGCTGCTCGACGAGAAGATCGGCGGGACGATCCACCTCGCCCTCGGCCGCTCCTACCCGGAGACCGGCGGGGTCAACGAATCGGCGCTCCACTGGGACCTCGTCTGCGACCTGCGGCAGGGCGGGCGCCTGAGCGCGGACGGCGAGACGATCCTCGAGGACGGGGTGTTCGTCTGATCCCGGGCCGCGTGCGCCTCCAGCGCGGATCGACGCCCGCGCGGGGCTCGTCCCCGAGCTGACGATGCTCGCCTACGCCCTCAGGCGATGATGAGCTGCTGCGGGTCGCCCGGGTCGACCCGGACGGGAACCGTCGCGCCGGGCTGGAAGTTCGCCACGGCCAGCCGCGAGATCACCTGCGTCACCGAGGCCGCGTAGGCGGGCGCGCCGTCCGTCGCGACCATCAGGTCGATCTGGACCTGCGGGTTGTCGTTCACGATCACGCCGGTTTCGGTCACGTGCAGGATCGTCGCCTGGCTGATGCGGCCGTTGGCCATCAGGTGCTGGGTTCGCCGCTGCTCCGCGGCCATCTCCCCCAGCATCGTGTCCGCCGTCGGAGTTTGTTTCCTCGTCGTCACGGTCTAGAGGCACGCTAGAGACACCGCCAGGATTGCGCAGTAACGGAGAGGTCTCGATCTGGTCTCACCTGCACGATCTGCCGGGAGCGTTGGGAAGGGAGTTCGATGGAGCGCTGGACGAACTGGGTGATCGCGCATCGCAAGCGACTGCTCGTGGCGTGGCTGGTGCTGTTCCTGCTCGGCGGCGCGGCGACGGCGAACCTCGGCTCCCTGCTCTCGAATCGCTTCTCGGTTCCCGGCTCGGACTCCCAGCGCGGCTTCGACCTCCTGCGCCAGCACTTCCACGAGCGCGGCGACGGGGCGTTCACGCTCGTCGCCGTGGGCGACGCCAGGTCGCCGAGGGTCCGCGCCGAGGTCGCCGCGGCCGCCCAGCGCCGCGCGGGTGGTCAAGGGCGGTAAGGCGGGGCCGGTGCTGCCGGCGAGCGCGACCGTCGTCTACGTCCAGATCGACACCGACCTCGAGAACGCCGACGCCGCCAACCGCACCCCGGCGGTGCGCCAGGCGATCGGGTCGCTACCCGGAGTTCGAACCTATCTCACGGGCTATCCCGCGATCGCCCACGACACGCAGCCGATCTACAACCGGGACCTCGCGCGCGGGGAGTCGATCGCGCTCCCGATCGCGATCGTCGTGCTGCTGTTCATGTTCGGCACGCTCAGCGGGATCGTCGTCCCGCTGCTGTTCGCGGCGGCGTCGATCCCCACCACGCTCGGCTTCGTCTGGATCTTCGCCCACACGACGACGATGGCCCAGTACGCCGAGAACCTGGTCTTCCTGATCGGAATGGGCATCGCGATCGACTACTCGATGCTCGTGGTCTTCCGCTTCCGCGAGGAGCTCGCGCGGACCGGCGATCCGCACGAGGCGCTGCGCGTCACGATGGCCACCGCCGGCCGCGCGACCCTGTCTCCGGCACCACAGTCGCGATCGGCCTGGCGCTGCTGCTCTTCATGCCGCTGCCGTTCATGCGCTCGATGGGCGTCGCCGGGCTGCTCGTGCCCCTCGTGTCGATCGCCGCGTCGGCGACGTTCCTGCCCGCGCTGCTGGCGACGTTGGGGACGCGCGTCAACCGCCTCCGGCTGATCCCCCAGCGGCTCCTGGCCGCGCGAGCCGTCGGCGAAGGCGGCTTCTGGCAACGGTTGGCGATGGCGATCATGCGCCCGCCGTGGGCCTTCCTCACCGGGGCGACCGCCGTAATGGTGGCGAT
This sequence comes from Solirubrobacterales bacterium, assembly GCA_025964075.1. Taxonomy (GTDB): domain Bacteria; phylum Actinomycetota; class Thermoleophilia; order Solirubrobacterales; family Solirubrobacteraceae; genus JAOPZQ01. The sequence goes on from JAOPZQ010000334.1 coordinate 7,633, forward strand.
CGCGATCCCAGCGTTCGGCCTGCACCTCACCGGCGGCGACAACCGCGGGCTGCCCGGCGGAACGCAGGCGAGCACCGGTCTGATCGTCCTCGAACGCACCCTGGGGCCGGGGGCGCTGGCGCCGCACCAGGTGGCGGTCGACTTCGGCGCGCCTGCCGCCGCCCTG
>JAOPZQ010000342.1 GCA_025964075.1 Solirubrobacterales bacterium
CCCTAGCCGCGAGCGCGACGGCGACGGCCTGCAAGCCAGCGCGCCTAGCGCGATCAGTCCGGGTACTCGTCCTTGCGCCAGGCGCGGGGCTCCTCGGGTCCGGGCTTGGGCGTTCGCTGGAGTAGGAAGGAGTTGTACGGCGCGACGAACCGATCGGGCGCCATCACCGTGTAGGTGTGGTAGACGCTTCCGTCCTCGCGCGCGAAGGCGATGAAGCTCGGGCCCTCGCGCAGGCCGTCCTCGAGCTTGGCTCCGACCTGACGCCCCCAGGCCTCGAGCCACTCGGGCGGGTTGGCGATCATCTCCTTGACCTCGGGGATCTCCTGCGCCTGCTCGGGCGTCAGGGCGATGCCGAAGTCGAACGGAAACTCCGTGCCATAGGTCGAGACGGAGGGGAACTGCCAGCCCATCCGCTCCTTGTACGCGATGAGCCGATCGATCGGCGCGCGCGAGAAGCAGATCAGCGTCACGTCACGGTGGTTCAGATGCACGCGCGTGGCGTCGAGCTCATCCCCCAGGTTCGAGCACCCGGGACAGGCGCCGAGCTCGTAATCGGGCCCGAACATGATGTTGTAGGCGAGGAGCTGCGAGCGCCCGTCGAAGAGCTCGGCGAGCGTCTTCTTCCCGTCCTCGGTGTCGAACTCGTACTCCTTCTCCACCGGAACCCAGGGAAGCTTACGGCGCTGCTCGGTCACCTTCTGGCCGAGCGTCGCGTGCTCGGCCTCGAGCTGAGCAAGCTCGTCGCGAGCCGCCTGCCATTCCTTCCGGGTTCCGATCGTGAAGTCGGACATCGTTCACCTCCGGTGGCCGTTCGTCGCGTCAGCGTCGACGGCAGTCGTGGATCGTCGGTCGCCGCCTGTCGACGCCCAATACGTTAGACCGGCGCGCCCCGCCGAACTCATCGCGGCGTCGCTTGTCCGCCAAGGCGAAGGACTCTCCTGCGTGCTGAGCCCCGGGCGTGACGTTGGCCAGCCCCTCCGGCGCCCGCAGGCGCGTAGCCTGGTCAGGCGATGGCGAGCGAGCGGTGGCTGATCGACGCGATGAACGTGATCGGGACCCGACCCGACGGCTGGTGGACGGATCGCCACGGGGCGATGGTACGCCTCGTCGACGAGCTCGAGCGCTGGGTCGCCGCCACGGGCGAGCATGTGACCGTCGTCTTCGAAAGGCCGCCGTCGCCGCCGATCTCGTCGCCGATCATCGAGATCGCCCACGCGCCCCGGCCAGGACGAAACTCCGCCGACGACGAGATCGTGCGTCGGCTCCGCGCCGATGCGCGGGCGGCCCGATTTCGAGTCGTCACCTCTGACCACGCGCTCGCCGACCAAGCACGCCTACTCGACGCCACCGTCGTGCCCGCGGAGTCGTTCCGCCGCCGACTCGACGAGACATAGGCGCCGCGGCGCGTCATCCGGCGAATTCGCGCGCCGGCATGCCTTGGACTCCGACGTCGGCAACGAAGACGGCTCCCGCCAGCGGATCCTGGCCGGGATCGAGGCCCTCGCGCGATGTCGTGATGAAGAGCTGATCGAGATCGGGGCCGCCGAAGGTGCACGCGGTCGTGTTGCGCGCCGGCAGGCCGATCGCGGCGTCGACTGTCCCTTCGGGGCTGTACCGGCGCACCGCTCCCCCGCCGTGGATCGCCACCCACACGCCGCCGTCGGCGTCCACGGTCAGGCCGTCCGGCAGTCCGTCGACCACGGCGAACGTCCGGCCGCGGGTCAGCCCCATCTCGGCGCTGTAGTCGAAGGCCTGGATCCGGCGCGTCGGGGTGTCGACGTAGTACGCGCGGCCGCCGTCAGGGCTCCAGTCGAGACCGTTGGACACGCTGACTCCCGCCATGACCACCTCGACGGTGCCCGTCGGATCGAGCCGGTAGAGGGCGCCCGCGCCGACGCGCTGGTCATATGCCATCGAGCCGCAGTAGAAGCGCCCGTCCGGATCGCACGCGCCGTCGTTCATCCGGACACCCTTCCCGTTCCATAGCTCGGGCAGCGACCGCAGGCTGCCGTCGGGATCCTCGAGCGCGAATCCCCGCTCCACCGCGATGACCGCTCCGCCACCGCGCCGCGGTCGCAGCGCCGCGGCGACGCTGCCGACGTGCCGGCGGGACACGCTCCCGTCCGCGGCGAGCGCCAGCACGTCGCCGGCGAGCATGTCGACCCAACGCAGGCCGCCCCAGCGCTCCGACCAGACCGGACCCTCCGCATGGAAGGCGACCGGCGCGGTGACCGGCTCGGCACGCACGACGACTTATTCGAACACCAGCGTCGCCTTGACGCCCCGGAAGGCGAACGCGTCGGCGAAGCGGTCGGGCGTGACGCGCAGGCCGATCATCGCCTCGAGCGCCTGGGGCCAGCGCTCGCGTATCACCCCGAGCCGGCTGACCGCGGCCCGCCAGTCGTCGATGTGGGCGTTGACGCTCCCGAGCAGCACGCGGTTCTCGAGCACGGCGTCGATGCCGAGCACCGGGCCGTCGATCGACACGCGTTGCCGGCGGGAGTCGAGCCCGAGCAGGCAGCCGACGCCGCCCCGCCCGAGCAGGCCCAGGACGTCGAGCATGACCTGCGCGTCGCCGGCGGCCTCGATCACCAGGTCGAACCCGCCGACGTCCTCGCGCAGCGCCGGGAGCGGCGTCTGCCGCGTCGACACGTATCGCGCGCCCGAGGCGGATGCGAGCTCCGCCCGCGGCGTCCCGGCAGCGCCGCGAGAGGCCGTCCAGACCTCGAAGCCCTCGACGCGCAGGAAGTACGTGGCCAGCATGCCGATGGCGCCCGAGCCGATGACCAGCGCGTGCCGCGGCCGCCAGTGTTGCCGGTGCCCGGCGGCGAGCGCGTGTCGGATGCCGCGAGCGCAGATCGACGCCGGCTCGGCGAGGACGCCGAGCCGGCCGAGCGTCCTTGGGATCGCGACGAGCTCGTTTGGGTCCTCGATCACCACCTCGCGCGCGAAGCCGTGCAGCCTGGTGATGCCGCGCTCGATGTAGCGGCCGGTGCCGCATGCGTCCGGCGCCCCGTCCGCACATGCCTCGCAAGCGCCACAGCCGCGCCGGACGGTCGCGGTGACGAGATCTCCGGCGGAGTAGCCGGCACCGTCCTCCATCACCTCGCCGAGCAGCTCGTGCCCGAGGACGAGGTCCCGCTCACCGTCGGGGGCGATGCCGAACGCGCCTTCGGAGATCTCGCGGTCCGTGCCGCAGACGCCGACCTCGAGGGTGCGGATCCGGACCCCGCCCTCGGCTGCGTCCGTCATGTCCCCGATGCGAATCGACCCAGGGCGACCTGGTGTCGTGATGAGCGCCTGCATCACGGCACGGGTGGACGGACGAGACCACGCTCGAGGAGATCCTCGAACTGCCGCACCGACTCGGTCACGCGGTCTTCCACCGGACGCATCACCGATCCGCCGAGCAACTCGACGAAGCTCTCCCCGTCCACGGACTCGATCAACGGCAGCGTGGCGTCCCCGACGGTGATCCGCGCTCCCGGCGCGGCGCGCTCGATCAGGGCGGCGACCTCGGCCACCGGCAGGACCGCGCCGTCGAGGTTGTGGACGGATGCGCCCTCGTAGTCGAGCAGGGCGGCGCGCGCGAACGCCTCGCCCGCGTCGGCGGCGTGCTGGAGCTGGATCGTCCCGCCGAACGGGATGTGGAACGGCTGCCGAGCCGCGGCCGCCACCATCGCGATCGTCGGGGCGCTGGTCACGCCCTGGTCGCGCCCGGGCCCGAAGACGGTATGCGGGCGCAGGCCGATCGAGGAGACGCCGAAGTCCTCGAAGTAGCGCCAGGCGGTGCCCTCGTTCGCTCGCTTGTAGACGCCGTAGAGCGTGGCGGGGACGTCGTCGCCGGCGAGCGTTCCGGCGGGACCGTAGACGGCGATCGAGGAGGCGTATACCAGCGCGCCGACGCGCCCCGCCGCGTGGCGGACCGCTTCGAGCACGTTGGTCGTGCCCGTGACGTTGACCTGCGCGCCCAGGGCCGGGCGCTCGCGCACGAACGGCACCTGCAACGCGGCAAGGTGGATGACGTCGGTGATCGCGTGCTCGTCGAGGACCCGTTCGAGCGCCGTGAGGTCGGTGATGTCGACTGGGACGTGCGTGATCAGCGCTCGCTGCTCCTCGCTGAGGGCGACCGCGAGCCGATGTCGGGCGGAGCTCGGGTCGAGGGCGATGACCTCGTGCCCGCGCTCGAGCAGGCTGCGCATGGTCCAGACGCCGATCGCGCCGAGCGCGCCGGTGATGAGGAAGCGCCGCGCGCCGCCGTTTCCTCTCGTGGACTGCGCCGATCCCCGCACGTCTCCTCCGCTGTTGCGATCCCTCGGACGAGGTGGCTAGCTCGTGAGCGTCGCGCCTTCGGACGCCGACCCGACGAGTCTGGCATAGCGCGCGAGGACGCCTCGGCGGACGCGCGGCGGCGGGGGCGTGTAGGCGGCCAGCCGCGCATCGAGCTCCGCCGGGTCGACATCCAGGTGCAGGACGCCGGCGTCGGCGTCGACGGTGATGGTCTCGCCGTCGCGTACGACCGCCAGGGGGCCTCCCCGCACCGCCTCGGGGGCGACGTGGCCGACCATCAGCCCCCGCGTCGCGCCCGAGAAGCGCCCGTCAGTGACCAGCGTCACCGACTCGCCCAGGCCGGCGCCGACCACCGCGGCCGTGACGCTGAGCATCTCTCGCATCCCCGGCCCGCCGGCCGGGCCCTCGTTGCGGACGACGAGGACGTCGCCCGGGCGGATCGCGTCGCGCTCGATGGCCGCGATGCATTCGCCCTCGCTCTCGAAGACGCGTGCGGGTCCCGTGTGGGCTCGTCGCTCCGTCCCCGCCACCTTCGCGACGGCGCCGTCGGGGGCGAGGTTTCCGCGCAGCCCCACGAGGCCGCTGACCGGCTTGAAGGGCGCCGCGACGCGGGCCGTGACGTCGCCGTCGGGATCGGGCGCGCCGGAAGTCGCCTCCGCAAGGGTGGGGCCCTCGACGGTCGGACGCGAGCCGTCGACGAGCCCCGCGGCGATGAGCTCGCGAATCAGGACGGGCGCGCCACCTGCGGCGTGCAGGTCGACCGCGACGTAGCGGCCGGAGGGACTCAGGTTGGCGATCACCGGCGTCCGCCCGCACGCGTCGAACAGGTCGTCCAACGTCAGCTCCACGCCGGCCTCGCTCGCGATCGCGAGCAGGTGCAGGAAGCCGTTGGTGGAGCCGCCGCTGGCGGCGATGCCGGTCATCGCATTCAGCAGCGACGAGCGCGTCAGGAGCTCGCGCGCGCGGGGAACCCCCTGACCCGCGACGAGCGCTCCGCAGCGCTCGGCGTCAGCGCGGCGAGCCGCCAAGTCGTCGGCCGGGACCATCGCCGTCCCCGCCGGAGCGATGCCGAGGAACTCGAGCGCCAAACCCATCGTGGTCGCGGTGAAGTTCCCGGCGCATGCGCCCGGTCCGGGGCATGCCGTCCGCTCGAGCTCGTCGAGGTCGGCCGGTGGCAGCTCGCCGCGGCGGGCGGCGCCGACCGCCTCCCAGACCTCCTGGATCGTGGCGCGCTCCCCGTGCCACCGACCGGCGCGCATCGGCCCGCTGAACAGCACGACCGCGGGCTTGTCGACACGAGCCAGGGCCATCAGCGCGGCCGGAGCCGTCTTGTCGCAGCCGACGATGCAGACGAGGGCGTCGAAGTCGTGCGCAACGTCCATCAGCTCGATCGAGTCGGCGATCAGCTCGCGGGAAACCAGCGAGGCGCGCATGCCGGGCGTCCCCTGCGACTGGTTGTCGGAGACCGCGATCGTGTTGAACGTCAGCGGCACGCCGCCCGCCCGCTCGACGCCCGCGGCGACGGCGTCGGCGAGGTCGCGGTGGTTGAGGTTGCACGGCATCGTCGCCGTCCACATCGACGCGATGCCGACGATCGGTCCGTCGAGCCGGTCGGGATCGATGCCCATCGCGCGGAAGTGCGCCCGCGCGCCCGCGCGGCTGACGTCGCGCGCGAGCGCGGCGCGGGCCGAGCGGCGCTCCTCGGAAAGTTCGTCGGGCTGGTGCACGGTCGGGTGGTTCTCCGACGCAGGCCGAACACGGCCTGATCGCCGGTGGACGCTGCCGATGCGGGCGGAGGGACTCGAACCCCCATGGGCCTGCGCCCACCGGGACCTAAACCCGGCGCGTCTACCAGTTCCGCCACGCCCGCGGCGACCGCCCGTCAACCCATGACTGGTGTCGCGCGCGGCCGTTCGAGATTGTAGGGTTCGCGACATGGCGCAGGCGGAGGAGGAGCTGGCGCGGCAGCCGGACCCGGACGAGGAGCTCGTGCTCGTCAGGCCCAACCGCGACAAGGCGGCGGCCAAGACGACGAAGATGTTCGTCATCCTGATCCTGCTGGTGTCCGCGGCGCTGGTCGCGATCGTCACCGTCGGCGGTTGGTCGAAGCTCCAGGGCGCGCAGGCGGTGCAGATCGCCTACATCCTCATCTACATCGTGATGGCGTTCTACGTGGCGCGGTGGAACCGTGGCGTGCTGCCGGTGGCGGCGGCGCTGGGGATCATTCTCGGGATCTTCGCCGCGGTGGCGGGGCCGGGCTGGTTCGACCGCGACAAGGCGGGCTTCGCGCCGCCGGACAGCCTGTTCGGCGGTCAGGGCCTCGACGTCAACGTGCTGGGTCTGATCACGCTGCTGATCGTGCCGGTGCAGGCGCTGCTGATCGCGGTGGCGATGCAGGGCTTCCGGCAGAACTGGCACGTCGAGGTCGAGATGCCCCGCGACGTCGCCCAGCGCAAGTACGGCCGCGCCGTGATCGCCGGCGCCTGAGCCGAGCTCAAACAGCCTCGTCCTCGAGGGGATCCAGATCGATCCGGATGCTCAGCAGCTCGACGCCCATCGCGCGCACGGCGGCCCCGTTCAGCCGCCGGTCGAGGTGACCCCTCGCGAGGAGCCGCTGGCGCTCGCGCGGATCGTCGTCCTCGAGCACGTGCGCGGTGCCCGCGTGCCAGCGCAGCGAGCGCCCGTGCCGGCTGCGCACGCGCACGCGCGGGTTCGCCTCGAGGTTCCGGACGTAGGCGGCGCGTCGTCCGTGCTCGGCGACGATCCAGAAGACGTCGCCGATCCGCCCTTCCCCGACCGGCGTCGTGCGCAGCCGGCCGCTGCGGCGCCCGACCGTCTCGAGCAGCGCGGTCCCCGGCGGGACGATGCCGAGCGCGAACAGGCGCCGCATCAGCGGGTTGAACACGTGCACCTGGAAGGCGCGAACGATCCGCAGCTTCACCGTGCTCGAGTGTACGGTTACACCGACGCTGCTGGCGATGCGACAATGGCCTGCGAGCGGCGGTGCCGGAATCGGTATACGGGGCGCTCTCAAAAAGCGCTGCCCATCGGGCATGTGGGTTCGAGTCCCACCCGCCGCACTTCTCGGCCGCGCGTGGACGTGCGCTGAGCGAGCGCACAGCACGGTCAGACCATCGATCGGCTCCGTGCCCGAGGACAGACCCGGCCTATCCTCGGGGAGTAGTTCGTCCCGCAACCAACTGGAGGTCAGCATGGCGGCACTCGACGACGAGACCCGAGGCCTGCTGGAGGCGCCGAACCTGGTCCAGGTCGGCACGATCGGCCAGGATGGCCAGCCCCACATCACGCCGGCGTGGGTCGACGTCGACGACGACGGCACGATCGTCGTCAACAGCGCCGAGGGGCGCGTCTGGCCGGCGAACCTCCGTCGGGACCCGCGGGTGACGATCAACGTCAGCCCGCCGGACAACCCGTACACGTACACCTCGATCCGCGGCCGCGCGGTGGGCGAGACGCACGAGGGCGCCGACGCCCACATCGACAAGCTCGCGAAGAAGTACCTGGGCGTGGACGAGTACCCCAACCGCCAGGAGGGCCAGCAGCGCGTGATCTTCCGCATCGAGCCCGAGCGGGTCTCCAAGTGGCGCTAGCGACGCATCTGGACTCGGATACGTCCGGCGCGGAGAGAGTCACGTGTCGGGCAGTGGCTCGCTGACCACGGAGCTGTGGTCGAGCATCGACGCGACGTACGAGGCGATCCTCGAGCATCCGTTCATCGCCGGGCTCACCGACGGCTCGCTCGATCAGGCGGCCTTTCGCTGCTACGTGATCCAGGACGCCCACTACGTGCGCGAGTTCGCCCGTGCGCTCAGCGTGGCTGCCGCGCGGGCGCCCGAGCAGCGCGACATCGCGATGTTCAACGAGCACGCCGCCGGCGCGATCGCAGTCGAGCGACAGTTGCATGAGAGCTTCTTCTCGGACTTCGGGCTCAGCCACGCCGACGTGGCCGCCACACCGATGGCGCCAACCAACCTGGCGTACACCAGCTATCTACTCGCCGTCGCCTACGGCGGGTCGTTCCCGCAGGCCTTGGGTGCCCTGCTTCCCTGCTACTGGATCTACTGGGAGGTCGGCAAGCAGTTGCTCGAGCGCGGCTCGCCGGACGTGCTGTATCAGCGTTGGATCGCCACCTACGGCGGCGAGGAGTACGGCGCGATCGTGCAGGAGGTGCTCGCGCTCACCGACCGCGTCGGCCAGGACCTGAGCGGCGGCGAGCGCGACGCCGTGCGACGCCACTTCCAGACCACGGCCCGCTACGAGTGGATGTTCTGGGACATGGGCCACCGCCAGGAGCGGTGGCCGCTCTAGCCGACGATCTCGGCGAGCACGTCGACGAGCGCCGCGGGAGCGACGAGCACGCCCGCGCCCTGCGGCGGGCGGGCGGGCAG
>JAOPZQ010000386.1 GCA_025964075.1 Solirubrobacterales bacterium
ACCCGCGGGCGCCGGCCGCACCCGCGCCCGGACGCGATCGCGCACCCGCTCGGCGGCGCGGTCGATCAGCGGCCGCTCGAGGAGCCTCCAGCTGAGCCACGCGACGAGCACCGAGACCGACCCGACGACCGCCAGGCGCGGCACGAGCGCGACCGGCGCGAGCCCGGCGTTGCGGAGCACCATCAGCAGCGGCAGATGCCAGAGATAGATGCCGTAGGAGATCACGCCGAGTGCCGCGAGCGGGCGCCAGGACAGCCAGCGCACCGCCGGCCCGCGGCCCGCGACGACCGCCGCGACGATCAGCGCGAACCCCGCCGCGGCGGGGAGGTGCCCGGAGACGTGGCGGATCGGCCAGCCGCTCCCCCCGGCCGTCCGGTTCCAGTAGCCCTCCGCGACCACGGCGGCGAAGCCCACCAGCACGAGCGCGGCGCTCACCCGGGCGCTCAGCACGCGGCCTCGGCGGCGCTCCGCCCACACCGCCACCAGCATCCCGATCGCGAAGTGACCCAGGTACGCGGGCAGCGCCTTGTAGAGGAGCGGTCCCCAGCCGTGGACGTGGCCGAGCGTGTTCCAGACGATCGTGACGCCGATCAGTCCCGTGATCACGGTGACCTGCGCGGTCGGCCGCCCCGGGCCGAGCCGCAGCGCCGCGATCCCGATCACCGGGAGCAGGAGGTAGAACGCGGCCTCGACGCACAGTGTCCACATGACCGGATCGATCTGCATCAGCGTGGCGTTCGAGTAGTTCTCGCCGAACACGAGGAACAGCCCGATGTGCGGCGCCGCCGGAACGATGTGACGCGGGCCGAACGCGGCGTAGAGCGCGAGGCAGCCGAACAGGCACGCGTAGTAGGCGGGGACGATGCGGGCGATGCGCCGGACGGCGTACGCCCCGACGTCGACCGGCCGGCCGCCGCCGAGGGACGCCCGCGCGAAGGACCGGTAGAGCAGGAACCCGGACAGCACGAAGAAGCAGATGAGCCCGACGTTCGCCGACACGAGGACCTGGTCGAGCGGCCGGGTCAGCTGCCCGCGCGGCGGGCCGACGCGGTACAGCCACGTGTGGAAGAGGAGGACCGACAGCGCGGCGAGCGCGCGCACGCCGTCGAGACCCGCGTCGCGGCCGGCAACTCTCCGCCCCTCCCCCGATGCGGCCACGCTACGTCGCTACGCCGCTCCGGGCCCCGAGGAGATCCCGTTCGTGCAGGAGCTCGGCGAGCTGCACCGCGTTCGTCGCGGCGCCCTTGCGCAGGTTGTCGCCGACGACCCAGAGGTTCAGCGTCCGCTCGGCGCTCTCGTCGCGCCGGATGCGGCCCACGAAGACGTCGTCCTGCCCGGCCACCTCGCGGGCGAGCGGATAGACCGCGGCGGCGGGGTCGTCCTTGACCTGCACGCCGGGAGCAGATCGCAGGAGCTCGCGGCAATCGTCCGGCGAGAGCTCCTCGCGCGTCTGCAGGTTGATCGACTCCGAGTGCGAGACGAACACCGGCACGCGCACGCACGTGGCCGAGATGCGCAGGTCCGGGAGACCGAGGATCTTGCGCGACTCGGCCATCACCTTGCGCTCCTCGGTCGTGTAGTCGTCGCCGTCCTCGAACGTCTCGACCTGGGGCAGCACGTTGAACGCGATCGGATGCGCGTAGACCTGGGGAGCGGGTATCCGCCGGTCCTCGAGGACGGCGCGTGACTGCGCGCGCAGCTCCTCGATCGCCTTCTGGCCCGTGCCCGACACCGACTGGTAGCTCGAGAGCACGATGCGCTCGATCCCCGCCGCGTCGAGGATCGGCTTCAACACGACGAGCGCCTGCATCGAGGTGCAGTTCGGGTTGGCCACGATGCCGCGGTGCTCGTCGAGCGCCTCGGGGTTGACCTCGGCGACGACGAGCGGCACGTCGTCGTGCATCCGCCAGCAGGAGGAGTTGTCGACGACGACGGCGCCGCGCTCGGCGAACCGCGGCGCCCACTCGCGCGAGACCGTGGAGCCGGCGCTGAAGAGCGCCAGGTCGAAGCCGTCGATCGCGTCCTCGACGAGCTCCTGCACGACGAGACCGCGGACGGCGTTCCCGGCCGAGCGAGCGGAGGCGAAGGGGACGATCTCGCGCGCGGGGAAGTCGCGCTCCGAGAGGCGCGCCAGGATCTCGGTGCCGACGGCGCCGGTGGCGCCGACGACCGCCACGCGGGGAGCGTCGCTCACGTCGCCGCCCCGGCGCGGAACGGGTGCTCGGCCGCGACACCGTCGGAGCCGAGGTCGAACGCGGCGTGCAGCGAGCGCACGGCCTGCGGGACCTGGTCGGCGCGGATGACGCAGGAGATCTTGATCGGCGACGTCGAGATCATCTCGATGTTGATGCGCTCGTTCCCCAGCGTCTCGAAGACGGTGGCGGCGACGCCCGGGTGGGTCTTCATTCCCGCGCCCACCACGGACACCTTCCCCATCTCCGCGTCGGTGCGGACGTCGGCCACGACCTCGCCCACCATCGGCTCGAGCGCGGCACGCGCCATGCGGAGGTCGTCGCGCGGGACGGTGAACGAGATCTCGGCCTGGGCGTTGGGCGAGACCGGCTCGTTCTGCACGATCATGTCGACGTTCACGTTGGTGCCCGCGAGCGCGGTGAAGATGCGGCCGGCGACTCCCGGATGGTCGGGCACGCCGATGAGCGTGACGCGGGCCTCGTCGGTCGAGTGGGTCACGGCGGTGATGAGCGGTCGTTCCATCGTCTCTTCCTCGGAGAGGACCAGGGTACCGGCGCGGTCGTCGAACGAGGACCGGCAGTGGATGCGGACGTCGTGGTTGCGGGCGTACTCGACCGAGCGCAGCTGCAGGACGCGCGCGCCCGAGGCCGCCATCTCCAGCATCTCCTCGAAGGAGACCACGGGCAGCTTGCGCGCGCCGGGCACGATGCGCGGGTCGGCGGAGAAGACGCCCGCGACGTCGGTGTAGATCTCGCACACCTCGGCCGCGAGGGCGGCGGCGAGCGCGACCGCCGTCGTGTCCGAGCCGCCGCGGCCCAGCGTCGTCACGTCGCGCGTCGTGGAGACGCCCTGGAAGCCGGCCACGAGGACGATCGCGCCGTCGTCGAGCGCGTGGGTGATGCGGTCGGCCCGGACTTCGACGATCCTTGCCTTCGTGTGGGAGGTGTCGGTCACGATGCCGGCTTGGGACCCGGTGAGGGAGATCGCCCGGTACCCGAGGTCGTTGATGGCCATCGCGCACAGCGCGCAGGACTGGCGCTCGCCGGTCGACAGCAGCATGTCCATCTCGCGCGGATCGGGCGCGGGCGAGATCTCCTCGGCCATCGTGATCAGCTCGTCGGTGGTCTTGCCGCGGGCGGAGAGAACGGCCACCACGCGGTTCCCCTCCTCGCGCCGCGCGACGATGCGCCGGGCCGCGCGCTTGAGGCGCTCGGAGTCCGCGACGCTCGTGCCGCCGAACTTCATGACGATGGTGCCGGCCACGGCGACGGAGGGTAGCCGGTGAGCCGTCGGCGGCGAGGGGTGCTGCGCCTCGGGCTGGCGCTGGCGCTCGTCGCGGGCGCCGCCGTGGCCGTGGCCGTCGCGGCGAGCGGCGGTTCGAACCCGCGGCGAGCGGCGTCGGTGCTCGCCACCGTGACGCCGAGCACGCCGGCGACGACGCCCACGGTCGCGCGCCGGTCGTCCGGTCCGGCGGCGCCGGCGCTCGTCGTCTCACCGGCGGTGCGCAAGCTCGCGACCGGGCTCTCGCTCGATCGCCAGGTCGCACAGCTCTTCCTCGTCGGCTTCCGCGGCACCGACACCACGGCGCCGTTCTTCACCCAGCTCCCGGCCCGCGACTGGGGCGGCGCGATGCTCACGCACGACAACTACGTGAATGCCGGCCAGCTCGGCACGCTGGCGGCCGAGGTGACGACGGTGGCGAAGACCGCGGGTCACGTCGCGCCGCTCGTCGCCGCGCCGCAGGTCGGCGGGAAGGCCTCCGCGTTCCCGGACCTTCCGCCCGCCGGCGAGCCGGCGCT
>JAOPZQ010000419.1 GCA_025964075.1 Solirubrobacterales bacterium
TTCGCCTGGCTGGCGCTCCGCCCCCTGCGTATGCTCGTGGCCCGCAACGAGACGCTGGGGAGCGAGACGGAGTTGGCTCAGGGCATCGCATGGAAGTGGCTGATCGGCCTCGGCGCCCGGCGATCGCGGGCGCGCCTCGACGCGAGCTTCCCCGACCCGCTCGACTTCGAGCAGAAGCGGCTGCGCCGCTGGCGGGCGCGCTCGTAGCGCGATGCCCTCCGACGCGCCGGTCGTCATCGAGGCTCGGGGGGTCGACAAGACGTTCTCGATCCCCACGCACCGGGTCGACTCGCTCAAGGAGCGGGTGACCCGCCCGCTCGCTCGGCGCGAGTACCGCGAGCTGCGGGCGCTGCGGTCGATCTCCTTCGACGTCCACGACGGCGAGTTCTTCGGCATCGTCGGGCGCAACGGCTCGGGCAAGAGCACGCTGCTGAAGATCCTCGCCAGCATCTACCGCGCCGACGCGGGGCGGGTGCGGATGGCCGGACGGCTCGCCCCGTTCATCGAGCTCGGCGTCGGCTTCAACCCGGAGCTCAGCTCGCGCGAGAACGTCGTGCTCAACGGCGTCCTCATGGGACTCAGCCGCCAGGACGCGCGCCGCCGCCTCGACGCCGTCCTCGAGTTCGCCGGCCTCACCGAGTTCGCCGACCTCAAGCTGAAGAACTACTCGTCCGGGATGATGGTGCGGCTGGCGTTCGCGGTGATGGTCGAGGCCGACGCCGACATCATGCTGATCGACGAGGTGCTCGCCGTGGGCGATGCCGCATTCGCCCAGAAGTGCCTCGACGTCTTCCGCGAGAAGCGGCGAGCCGGCAAGACCGTGGTCCTCGTGACCCACGACATGGCGACCGTCCAGAGCTTCTGCGACCGGGCGATGCTGCTCCACGACGGCGAGCTCCGCTACATCGGCGATCCCGAGGAGGCGGCGCTCCGCTACTACCGGTTGAACTTCGGCGGCGACGGCGCGGACCGGGGGCCGCGGCCGGGCGGCGTTCCCGACGTCAACGTGAAGCTGCTCGACGCGTGGCTCACCGACGACGCCGGCGAGCGCGTCGAGAACGTCGAGCAGGACCTGCCGATCGGGCTGAACGTCGAGGTCGAGGCGCGGCACGACCTCGAGAGCCCGGTGTTCGGCTTCCACTTCCTGAACGCCGACGGCGTCCAGGTGTTCGGGCTGAACTGCACGCTGCCCGACGAGCGCGCCCGGCTCGCCGCCGGCCAGCGCGCGCGCATTGCCGCACGGATCGAGAACCCGCTCCTGCCGGGCCGCTACTACGTCACCTGCTGGATCTCGCGCAACCGCAGCCAGGGCGACCTCGCGCTGCACGTCCTGCGCCTGCTCGAGTTCGTCGTCTACGGGACCAGACCGGGCCCCGGCAGCGTCTCGGTGGACGCCGACGTCGAGGTCGTGGTCGACGCGGAGGTCGAGCGGTGAGCCCGCCGGAGCTCCGCGACGTGCAGGGCCCCTCGGCGCTGGGCGGCGGGTGGAGGCGCTCGCTCGACCTGCTCTACCTGATCGCGGCGACCGAGTTCAAGCGCACGTACTTCGGCACCGCGCTCGGCTACCTGTGGTCGGTCGGCCGGCCGCTGATGCTGTTCGGGGTCCTGCTCGCCGTGTTCACCCAGGCGTTCCACCTCGGCTCGCAGGTCGCCCACTACCCGGTGCTGCTGCTGCTCAACGTCGTGCTGTTCGGGTTCTTCCAGGAGGCCACCGCGACGGCGGTCGGGTCCATCGTCGCCCAGGAGTCGGTCGTCCGGAAGACGCAGTTCCCGCGCCTCGTGATCCCGCTCTCCGTGGTGCTCACGGCGCTGTTCAACCTCGGCCTGAACCTCGTCGTGGTGTTCGCGTTCATCCTGGCGTTCGGCGTCACGCCGGCGTGGACCTGGCTGCTGCTCCCGGTCCTCGTCGGGATGATGTTCGTCTTCACGACGGCGGTGTCGATGATCGTCTCCTCGCTGTATCCGCGCTTCCGCGACGTGGGGATCCTGTGGACGGTCACGGTGACGGCGCTGTTCTACGCGACGCCCGTGCTCTACCCGCTCGAGAGGGTGTCGGGTCGGCTTCGCGACGTGCTCGCGTTCAACCCGCTCTCGCCGATCTTCGACCTGGCGCGCCGGTGGATCATCGACTCGCACGCGCCGGCGCCGGGCGCCGCCGTCTCCGGCGGGCACCTACGCCTGGCCGCGGCGATGGCGATCTACGCGGTGGTCTGCGTCCTCGCGGTGTTGATCTTCAGGCGGGAGGCGCCGCGGATCGCCGAGGAGCTCTGAGCTCGGACAGGGCGAGCAATGCCCCGGCGAGCACGAGCGCGACCAGCGTCACGGCGGGCATCTGCCAGTCCCAGTCGAGCGGGGCGTGGGCGAGGTAGACGACGCCGCCGGCGACCGGACCGGCGGCCAGGGCGGCGTCTGCGCGGAGCGCCTCGCGCGCCGCCCATGCGACGCCGGCGAGGAACACCGCGAGGAGCGCGAGCCCGACGAGGCCGAGCTCCGCCATCGTCTGCAGCGGGAGCGAGTGCGCGTCCTGCGCGCCCTCGGCGAACGGGCGCTGCCGCAGCCAGTACACCGCCCATCCGCCGGCGCCGACGCCGCGCACGGGCTCGTCTCCGAACGCGTGCAGGGCGACGCGCCAGTAGGCGTAGCGGTTGCTCTGGAGCGTCTCGAACCGGGTGGCGCCGCCGCTCAGCGCCTGGGCGCTGTGCTCCTTGGACCCGACGGCGATGGCGAGGCCGAGACCCGCACACACGACGACGAGCGCGATCACCGGCGCGTGCCGGGGCAGGGCGAGCGGTGCGGGGCGCTCTCGCGCG
>JAOPZQ010000433.1 GCA_025964075.1 Solirubrobacterales bacterium
CGCGCGACTGACCGTCCGTCAGAACGTGCTGATGGGTGCCTATGTCATCCGTCGCCGTCGCAAGCACCTCGACCAGCGCTACGAGGAGCTCGCTCAGCTCTTCCGTCCGCTCGCCGAGCGCCCGGACGAGCTGGCTGGGTCGCTGTCGGGCGGGCAGCGCCGCATGGTGGAGTTCGCCCGCGCGATGATGCTCGAGCCGAAGGTCGTGCTGCTCGACGAGCCGACCCTGGGCCTGGACCCGAAGAGCCTGGCGGTCATCCGTGAGAGCGTCGAGACCATGAATCGGGCCGGCACCACGATCCTCATGGTCGAGCAGAACGTGCGGTTCGGGCTCACCCTCGCCGATGAGGCCACCGTCATGAGCGCGGGACGCGTCGCGCTCACCGGGACGGCCACCGAGGTGGCCGATCACCCCCGCCTGATGGACATCTTCTTCGGCGCAGGTCAGGAGGACGATCCGGTCCCGAATGGCGCGGCGGCTCCCGTCGACGTCGTCGCTGAGCGATGGGCGTAGACGCCGCTAACGGGTTCCTCGCCCGCCTGCGCGGGGCCGAGCTGACGCTGATGCTCGGCGTTCGCGGCAGTCGCGGCACCGACGTCGTGCGCGTCGCGGATGCGACCGGGCACCACGGCATCCTGATCGACCTCGAGCACTCGACGATGTCACTCGACGACGCCGCCCGGATGTGTGCGACCGCCCACGACATCGGCCTGACACCGTTCGTGCGGGTGCCCGAGCGCGAGTACGGCGCGATCGGCCGCGTGCTCGACGGCGGCGCTTCGGGCATCGTCGCGCCGCGGATCGAAACGGTGGCCGAAGCCCGTTCGGTCGCCGGGGCCTGCCGGTTCCCGCCGCGCGGGCAGCGCTCGCAGATCGGCGCCGTGCCGCAGCTGGGCATGCGCCCGACTCGTGCCCGCGAGCTGGGTCCGCTGCTCGACGACGCGACCATCGTGCAGATCCTCCTGGAGACGCCGTCGGGCATCGCGAACGCGGACGCCATCGCCGAGCTCGACGGCGTCGACATGCTGGCGGTCGGAGTCAACGACCTCACCGCCGAGCTCGGGGTCCCCGGCGAGTACGCCGATCCGCGCGTCCGCGACGCGATCGCGACCGTGGGCGTGGCGTGCCGGCGCCACGGCAAGCTCTTGATGGTCGGCGGCGTCGCCGACCTCGAGACGCTGGCCTCCTTCGCCGCGCTCGGCGCCTGCCCGCTCCTGTTGACCGGGATGGACACGGACCTGCTGTTCGCGGAGGCGCAGGCGCGTGCGTCGAGGTTCGCCGCGTGGCACGACGCCCTCGTCGCCCGGTCGCCCGAACGACAGGAAGCGCATTGACCCCGGACTTCGCAGTCACGACGCCCATGCGCGACGCCGAGACCAACACCAGCCCGCGCTTCGCGCTGCCGCCCGGGAGCTGCGACTCCCATTTCCACGTCTTCGAGCCCGCATACCCGCACGTCGCCGAGCCGCTGTACACGTTCCCCGACGCGACGCTGGATCAGTACCGGCGCGTGGCGCAGTTCCTCGGCCTGGCGCGCATGGTGCTCGTGCAGCCGACCTACTACGGCACCGACAACCGCTTGACGCTGGACGTGCTCAGCCGAATGGGGTCAGCCTGCCGTGCGGTCGTCCAGATCGAGGAGGACCTCCCCGACGCCGAGCTCGACCGCTACCACGAGCTCGGTGTCCGCGCCATCCGTCTCGACCTCTTCGCGCGCGCCACGTGGCCGATCGAGGATCTCGTCGCCTATATCCGTCGCATGGCGTCACGCGCCACGCCGCGAGGCTGGCATCTGCAGTTCTACAGCCCCGGAACGGTCGTGCGCGACCTCCTGCCGTTCCTCGGCGACCTCGACGACAGGTTCGTCATCGACCACATGGGCTACATGTTGGAAGCCGACGGCCTGACGGAAGCCGACTTCGATCGCCTGCTCGACGTGCTCACGCAGGGGAACTGCTGGATCAAGCTGTCCGGCCCCTACCGGATCGCGAAGTCCAAGCCGCTCGCCTCCGTCGAGCCGCTGGGCCGGGCTCTCGTGGCGGCGCGTGCGGACCGTCTCATCTGGGGCTCGGACTGGCCGCACCTACCGGACGGACAGCGCGACACCGGCGAGCTCCTGAACCTCCTGCCGGATTGGGCGCCGAGCGCGCAGGACCGCCACCGCATCCTCGTCGAATCGCCGGACGTCCTGTTCTTCGCCGACTGACCTCCGGCGTCCCGACACCACGATTTTCAGTCCTGAGCCCAATGGTCAAAGATCGTGGTACCTCCCACGACGCCAAGGGGGTCACCGAGGCGAGAGGCTCGCCCTTCCACGTCATCGAGACCCCACTGCCGGGGTCGTCGAGGAAGGAGATTCGAAATGAGATCCAGGCTCAAGCATCGCCGAGTCGTCGGCCTCGCCGTGGCGGCGTCTGCGCTCGCGGTAGCCGCGCCGGTCGCGGTGGCTCAACCGAGTGACATCGGCGCCAGCAACCTCGCCGCACCGACATCGGCTCAGCCGGCTACGGCCCGCGTCGACCCGCGCTCGCCGGACGCGCGGGACGCGGCCCTCGCCGCACAGACATCCGTCCAGCCGGC
>JAOPZQ010000453.1 GCA_025964075.1 Solirubrobacterales bacterium
GTGATCGGGCTGCTCGGCGGAGGGGAGGAGATCGGCGGGGACGCGGCCGGCGCCGCGGCGGGCGCCGGGGTCGCGGACGGCAGCGACCAGCCCATCTCCTTGAGACTGTCCTCGCCCTGCTTGCGCCCGAAGGGGTCGACGTCGCTCATCCCGGTCCCGGCGCAACCCTAACCGGAGCGACGCCCTCGGGTCTACGCGCGCTTCGCCGGGCGCTTGCTCGTCCGGCGCTTCGCGCGCATCT
The DNA here is from genome assembly GCA_025964075.1 of Solirubrobacterales bacterium. Classification (GTDB taxonomy): domain Bacteria; phylum Actinomycetota; class Thermoleophilia; order Solirubrobacterales; family Solirubrobacteraceae; genus JAOPZQ01. The sequence continues at coordinate 242 of JAOPZQ010000453.1, forward strand.
CCGCGGCCGGGCCGGTCGGCTTCCGGCGGGGCGCGGCCGGCCGCGCCTGCTTGCGCGCGGCCATCAGCAGCTCGCCGAGCGCGTCCTCGAGCCCCTCCGCGACCACGTCGAGGTCGGGGACGGCGTCGTAGTCGGCGAGCAGCCCGTACCCGAACCAGCCGTCGTAGGACATGATCGCCACGGCGAGCCCGTGGTCCTTGGGTAGGAACGCGATCGGGTAGAGGCCCCGGAGCCGCCGCCCGAGCGCGTAGAGCGGGAACTGCGGCCCGGGCACGTTCGTGACGATGAGATTGAAGAGGCGGGTGGAGAAGTTGAGGCGCGAGGCCTGCGCGAGCACCGTCGGCGGGGCGAGGTTCTGGACGCTCGCGAGGACCTCGGCGCCCACCGCCTGCTTGGACTCCTTGAGACCGTCCATCGCCTGCTTGACGAAGCGCAGCCGCGCGACGGGATCGGCGATGTACACCGGGAGCGGCGCCCGCATCGCGGCGAGCTGGTTGCCGAGTTCCCCGCGCTGCTCCGGGGAGCGGGTCGAGACGGGGACGAGGGCGCGGAGCTCGAGCCCCTGCGTGCGGACGCCCCGCGAGCGCAGCCACCGTGCGAGCGCGCCGGAGACGACCGTGAGCACCACGTCGTTGACGGTCGCGTCGAACTCGTTCTTGATCGTCTTGTAGTCGGCCAGCTCGTGGCGCACGATGCGGTACCGCCGGTGCGGGCCGATCGGGACGTTCAGCGGGGTGCGGGGGGCCGGGTTGAGGCCGGCCCACACGACCTCGCCGATCCCCTCGGCCGCCTCGCGCGCGACCCCCATGGTCGTCTGCGGGCGCAGCGCGGCGCTCACCGCTCGCGCGGCGATCCCGATCGAGGAGCGCACCGCGCCGCGCACGCCCGCCGCCACGAGCTCGGCGCCGGTCGGCTCGGGGTGGGCCTGCCAGGGCTCCAGGCCGTCGTGGTTGGGCTCCGGCGCGTCGGGGCTGACGTCGAAGAGCACCGTCGCCAGGTCGACGCCCGCGATGCCGTCGACGACCGCGTGGTGCGTCTTCGAGATCATCGCCCAGCGATCGCCCTCGAGGCCCTCCACCAGCCACGTCTCCCACAGGGGCTTCAGGCGGTCGAGCGCCTGGGAGTGGATGCGGGCGACGAGCGCGAGGAGCTGGTCGTCGTTTCCCGGCGCGGGCAGCGCGGTGTGGCGCAGGTGGTACTCGAGCTTGAACGTCGGATCGTCGACCCACAGCGGCCGGCCGGTCTCGATCGGCGGTGTCGCGAGTCGCTGCCGGTAGCGCGGCACGAGGTGCAGGCGCGACCGGATGTGGTCGGCGAGCTCGGCGTAGCTCGGCGGCTGGCCCTCGAAGAAGAGGACGGCGCCGACGTGCATGTGCGTGTCCGCGCTCTCCTGGTGCAGGAAGGACGCATCGACGGCCGTCAGTCGGTCGAGGTGCTGCTGAGGCACGGCCCAACACTACTCTGCGATTGCGGCCTGCGACACTAAGTTCGGAAATGCCCAGAGAACCGAGCTCTCCCGACCTGTCCGTGGTGCCCGCGCCGCCCGCGGCACCCGTCGTCTCCGGGCGCGAGATCGATCTCGAAGCCGCTGAGCAGGCGGCCGGCGACCTTCTGCTCGCGCTCGGCGCCGACCTCGACCAGGAGGGCCTCCGGGATACGCCGCGCCGGATGGCGCACGCGTACGCGGAGCTGCTCACGCCCAAGGCCTTCGAGCCCACGACCTTCCCCAACGAGGAGGGGTACGACGAGCTCGTCGTCGCCACGCACATCGAGTTCCACTCGCTGTGCATGCACCACCTGCTGCCGTTCCACGGAGTGGCGCACGTGGCGTACCTGCCCGGCGAGCGCATCCTGGGGCTCTCGAAGCTCGCCCGCGTCGTCGACTACTTCGCCCGCGACATCAAGGTCCAGGAGCGGCTGACCAAGCAGGACGCGGACTGGCTCGAGTACCACTTGCACCCGCGCGGGGTGGGCGTCGTGTTCGAGGCCGAGCACCTGTGCATGTCGCTGCGCGGCGTCAAGAAGCCCGGCACGAAGACGATCACCTCGGCGCTCCACGGCTGCCTGCGCGACGACGCGCGCACGCGGCAGGAGTTCCTCGAGCTCGTCCGCCGCTAGCGCGATCGACTCCTACAAAGTCGATCGGAGATCCCGTATATTCGGGCGGCCACGCGTTTCCGCTCCGTCCAGGAGGCCCTCGTGCCGCGCCTCACGCCCGACCCGTCGTTCTACGCCACACCCGCGGAGGCTGCCGCCGGGCCCCCCGAGCGGCTCGGCTACGTCGTCACGCTGAACACCGGCACGAACGGAGATCGCGGCGCCGACGGCCTCGGCGTCCTCGACCTCGACCCGGCGTCGTCGACGTACGGCCGGCTCGTCGGCCGGCTCGACATGCCGAACATCGGCGACGAGCTCCACCACTTCGGCTGGAACGCCTGCTCCTCGGCGCTGTGCCCGTGGGCGCCGCATCCGCACGTCGAGCGCCGCTACCTGCTCGTGCCGGGCCTGCGCTCCTCGCGCATCCACGTGGTCGACGTCAAGGGCGACGCCGCGCGCGAGCCGAAGCTCGTCAAGACGATCGAGGCCGACGAGATCGCGCGCAAGGCCGGGTACTCGCGCCCCCACACGATCCACTGCGGGCCCGACGGGATCTATGTCTCGGCGCTCGGCTCGCCGGACGGCGGCGGACCGGGCGGCATCTTCCTGCTCGACCACGACGACTTCGACGTCAAGGGCGCCTGGGAGGCCGACCGCGGATCCCAGGAGCTGGCCTACGACTTCTGGTGGCACCTCGGCTACGACACCGTGATCACCTCCGAGTGGGGCACGCCGAAGATGGTCGAGGACGGCCTCGTCGGCGAGCTCCTGCTCGGCAACCAGTACGGCCACCGCCTGCACGCCTGGGACCTGAAGACGCGCCGGCACCTCCAGGAGATCGACCTCGGCCCCGAGCACCAGATGGTGCTCGAGCTGCGCCCCGCGCACGATCCCCGGCAGGCCTACGGCTTCGTCGGCGTCGTCACCTCGACGGCCGACCTGTCCGCCTCGGTGTGGCTGTGGCGCCGGGCGCAGGACGGCACGGTGAGCGCGAAGAAGGTGATCTCGATTCCGGCCGAGGCCGCCGAGACGGGCCAGCTGCCGCCGATCCTGCAGCCGTTCGGGGCGGTGCCGCCGCTGGTCACCGACATCGCCCTGTCGGTCGACGACCGTTCGCTCATCGTCTCCTGCTGGGGCACCGGCGAGCTCAAGCGCTTCGACGTCACCGATCCGGACAACCCCCGCGAGACCGGCTCCGTGCGCCTCGGCGGGATCGTGCGCCGCGCGCCTCACCCCGTGGCCGGGCCTCTGAACGGGGGCCCGCAGATGGTCGAGATCTCGCGCGACGGCCGGCGCGTCTACCTGACGAACTCGCTGTACGCGAGCTGGGACGCGCAGTTCTACCCGCAGGGCATCGACGGGTGGCTCGTGAAGCTCGACGCGGGCGCGGACGGATCGCTCACGCTCGACCCGGACGTGTACGTCGAGTTCCGCGGAGAGCGCCCGCACCAGGTGCGTCTCGAGGGCGGCGACGCCTCCTCGGACTCCTACTGCTTCCCCGACCACTAGCGACATGCACGGCGTCGGGCCCTGGGTGCTGATGGCGCTCCTCGGCGCCTACCACGGGATCAACCCCGGCATGGGGTGGCTGTTCGCCGTCTCGCTCGGCCTCCAGGACCGCTCGCGCCGGTCCGTCTTCCGGGCGCTGCCGCCGATCGCGCTGGGCCACGAGCTCGGGATCGTGCTCGTCGCCGCGCTGGTGATCGGCCTCGAGGTGCTCGTCGATTCCGGGCCGCTGCATCTCGGCGCGGCGATCGCCCTGATCGGGTTCGGCATCTTCCGCTTCCTCAAGCCGCACGCCCACTTCCGCTGGACGACGATGAGGGTCACCCGGCCGGAGCTGACCCTGTGGTCGTTCCTGATGTCCTCGGCTCACGGCGCGGGGCTGATGGTCGCCCCGGTGCTCATCGGACTGAGCGGCAGCTCGAGCGCGGCGGCGGCCCAGGACCACGACCTGCACGAGATGAAGGTCGGCTCGCTGTCGATCCCGGAGACGGCGCTGGCGATCACGATCCACGTGGCGGCGATGCTGCTCGTCGCCGGGACCGTCGCGGTGCTCGTGTACGACAAGCTCGGCGTGCGCATCCTGCGCAAGGCGTGGCTGAACGTCGAGCTGCTGTGGGCCGGGGCGTTCGTCTTCGCCGGCCTGTTGACGCTGTTCTCCGTCTGAGGTTGCGGTCTCGGGGTCGTGGTTGCCATGCTGCCCTCGCCACCCACGACATCCGAGGAGGCAGCATGGCCACCCGCAACGGCAGCGCCGAATGGAAGGGCGATCTGAGCGGAGGCGCCGGCACGGTCACCGTCGGCGACGGCGTCTTCCAGGGCAACTACTCGTTCAGCTCGCGCTTCGAGGAGGGCGAGGGGACGAACCCGGAGGAGCTCATCGCCGCCGCCCACGCCTCGTGCTTCGCGATGGCGCTCAGCAACATCCTCGCCGAGCACGGCCACGCGCCCGACTCGGTCCGCACGACGGCCCGCGTGCATCTGCGCAACGTCGACGGCGCGCCGACGATCGCGGAGATCGATCTCGACGTCGAAGGCCGCGTGGAGGGAATCGACGAGGCGCATTTCCGCCAGCACGCCGAGGAGGCCAAGGCCGGGTGCCCGGTGTCGCGAGCCCTCGCGGGCGTGCCGGAGATCCGCCTGAACGCGCGTCTCGCCTGAGCGGCGGCGTCAGGATTCTCCGGCCCTCACCTGCCCGTAGTTGAGGACGCCGACGATCGCCACCCCGCCGATGACGTTGCCGAGGGTGACGGCCGCGAGCCAGCCGAAGAAGTGACCGACGGACACGGTGCCCTGGACGACGGCGGCGAGAACCTCCGCCGTCGTCGACACGCAGTGGTCGAAGCTCCCGATCGCGATCAGGGCAGTGAGCACCCAGATGAGGACGATCTGTCCACTCGCCTGGTCGGTGGCCTCGATCGTCCACGCCACGAGCGCGAGGAGCCAGCCCGCGACGAGTCCGCTCCAGAGGTTCGAGCTCCAGCTGCCGGCGGCCATCTTCTCGCCGAGGTCGACGACGCCGGCGACGATGCCGTGGGAGACCGCCCCGCTGTCGACCGCGAGCGCGGCGAACGCCAGCGCGCCGACGACGTTCGCGAGCCACACGACCGCCCACAGCCGCAGCGTCGCGCGCACGTAGCGGCGCTCGTCGAACACGAGCGTCATCGGGTAGAGCGTGTTCTCGGTGAAGAGCTGCGCGCGCCCGATGATCGCGGCGACGAAGCCGATGGGGTAGACGAGCGCGCCGAGGAGCTCGGCGCCCGCCGCGCCGCCGAGCAGCGAGGTCGCGCCCGCCGACGCCAGGCCGCTGAACCCGAGCGTCGCACCCGCGAACAGGCCCGAGAACGCCAGCGCCGCAACCGGCCGCTCGAGCTCCTCGGCCGCGTCGCGCTTGACGTTCTCGTAGATGTCGTCGGCGCCCGGCCGGACCCGTTCGTCGGCCACGGGCGAGCGGTACCCGCTACCGGGCGGGCTGCACCGCCCCGTATTCCGGTGACGGCTTCAGGGCCGCCGCGCGCTGCCGACGATGCGCGGCGCGACGAGGGCGTCGACCGGCGTCGGGCGGAAGTCGAAGCGGTCGATCGTCTCGATCGCGAAGCCGGCGCGGTGGATCTCCGCCTCGGTGTCGCGGTTCGGGTGAACGACGCGAATCGGCGCGGGCGCTCCGCGCGCCGCCTCGGTCGCGAGCATGCGCATGTGCGGCTCCGGCTCGACCGCGAGCACCTCGGTCACCGTCGACGGGTAGTACGGCTCATGCGGCCGCGCCGCGCTCGGGCTTCACCGCTCCGTAGCGGCGCCAGTGGCGCTCCGGGATCGCCTGCGGGTCCTTGTACCAGTACCACGTGCACGGGTCGCGCTCGTAGTCGTCCGGCGGGTCGGACGGGTACAGCGGGTAGCCGCTCCACTGGATCGGGAGCGACTCGTTCATGAACGAGCAGTGCGTGCAGTAGAGCGGGAAGTCCTTGCGTCCGTAGGACCAGTCGTGGGCCTCACGGGTCCGGCCGTAGCCCTGCTTCTCGTAGAGGCCGCGGCGCACGAGGCGCTGACCCGAGCCGCACGGGTTCATCGTGAACGTGACCTTCTCGTCGTCCTCCGTGACCGTGAACGCGCCCGGGTGCTCGCCGACGCCCGAGGCGGAGTGCGCGCGCCATGTCGCGGCGAGGAGCGGGACGAGCTGCTTGCGCGGCAGGGCGTCGATCGCGTCGTGATGGCGCTTCCACCCCTGCTCGGTCGTGCGCGTCCACGCCTCCGCGACGCCCTCGTCGCCGAGCCGGTCCTGGACGAAGGAGATCAGCGCGAGCACGGACTCGGCCATCAGGTCGTGGAGCATCAGCCATTCGTGCTTCATCTCCGCGCACAGCCGCTTGGCGCCCTCGAGGGCGCCCGCGTCGATCGCCTCGATCGCGCGGTCCATCGTCGGGCGTGAGAGCTCGGCGAGCTCCTCGTCGGTGAACCAGCGCTCGGCCACGTCGCCTCCTCGTTGGGGGGGTCAAGTCTTTCTTTGCCACACGCCGCGATTGGCGTGTGGCTCGGAAAGACTTGACCCCATATTCTCGCGCGGATGGAGCTCGGGGATGTGCTCGGGGAGCTGGCGGGCGGTCCGGTCACGGACCTCGCTCCGCTCGCTGGCGGCTCCTCGCGCGAGCTGTGGTCGTTCGCCGCGGGCGGGCGGCGGCTCGTGCTGCGCCGCGACCCGGCGGGCGACGAGCGTCCCGAGCGGCTGGCCCGCGAGCTCGAGGTGCTCCGCGCCTGCCATCGCCACGGCGTCCCGGTCCCCGAGCCGCTCTTCGCCGTGCCCGCCGGCGCCGGCGGGGGGAGCGGCCTCGTGATGGAGCGCGTCGACGGCGAGGGGATCCCGCGCCGGATCC
>JAOPZQ010000470.1 GCA_025964075.1 Solirubrobacterales bacterium
ATCAGGGTCGGCACGAGCCGTCTCGGGTCCTCCCACTGCCCGTACACCGATGAGAGGCGGAGCGTCGCGAGGTGCAGGTCGTGGGCGCTGGCGGTGTACCGGCACAGCAGCGTCGCGGCAACCTTCGCCACCGCGTAGTGGCTGTTGGGCTCGGGCGCCTCGTCCTCGCTTGGGGCGTGGTCCTTGAAGCCGTACTCCGAGGACGACCCCGCGTGCACGAACGACGCGAACCCGCGCGCGACCGCCGCCTCGACGAGGTTCAGCGTCCCCAGCAGGTTCGTCTCGACGATGCCGCGCGGATCGGTCTGCCACGAGTAGGCGCCGTGGGCAGCGAGGTGGAAGATCCACTCGGCATCCGCTTGCTCGACCGCCCGGGCCACGGCGGCGGCGTCCCGCAGGTCCACCTCGCGGATCGCGGCGTCGCCGCGGACGCCTTGCAGGCGCCACCGGTCCGATCCGGGCCGCACGAGCAGCTCGGCGCGCCATCCGTCCGCCAGCAGCCGCCGGGCCAGGCAGGCGCCGACGAACCCTCCGGCGCCCGTGAGGAGCGCGCGGCGCTCGCTCACACCGTCAAGGGATCGGCCACGCCGGCCTCGAGGTAGCCGGCGTAGCCGAGGGGCTCGAGGTACTGCCAGGCCCGAGCCCGGATCGCCTCCTGCTCGGCGCTCGAGAGCTCGTGCGCGGTGGCGTGGTTGGCCTCCGGGGTGGGCGTGCGGATCGTGCCCCAGGGGTACACCTCGTCGAGCTCCGCGCCGTTCCAGCTCGGCGTTGCGAGCGTGCCGGCCGCCTCGAGCCCGAGCCGCGCGCAGACCGGGCCGAGCGTGCCCTGGGGGTCGGCCATCACGTCCTCCGCGCGCACGACGTGGAAGCGGTCGGGGTAGAGCGCCTTGAAGAGCAGGGCGTAGTGCTGGTTGAGCGTCCAGCCGAGCAGGTAGCCCTCGAGCGGCAGGGGCACGGCTCGCTTCTTGGTGTCGGCGTACGCGGACCACGGATTGCGCACGACGTGCAGCACGTGGGCCTGCGGCAGGTCGGCGAGGATCTTGTCGCCGTCGACGCCGATGATCGGGCTGTAGCCCACGTACACGGACTCGCGCCCGCTGCGGTTGAAGTCCTTCCAAGCGTCGAACGTGGCGCGGAAGAACGCGGCCATGTTGTTCGCCCGCGAGCGTCCCGTCTCGGCGACGTAGCGGCAATAGACGTCGCGGCGCTCGTCGTCGGAGAAGTCGAAGGGACGGTCCCGGAACTTGCTCACGTGGGGCGTGCGGGCACGGACCTTGCACTCCTCGTCGATGATCGCCCGGTAGTCCTGCTCGGGCGAGGCGTCGAGCGCGAAGACGGGCCAGCGGTACTTCACCGGGAAGGTCGAGCTGAGCATGTCGTCGACGAGCCGGGTCCCGGGCTGGGACTCGAACGGGTAGACGAACAACTCCGGGTGCCCGTCGAGGAACCGGTGGGTCGTGTTCCCGCCGTTCTCGTACATGGCTCCGATCATCAAGAACCTGAAGTCGCCGCTCATCGATCGTTCGTCTCCTTGGGGGTCAGGAAGGTATAGAAGATGCCTCGCTCCCGAACGGGACGCCGTAGGCGCTCGAACGGCAGTCCCGCCGACCACGTCCGCGGCAGCCAGTCCAGCGCGAAGATCTGGTTCCCGGTCGGCCAGGTGAGGCTGCCCAGCACGCGTCCCGACCGGGTGTCGACGGCGTGCACGGCGCAGCGGCTGCGCTCGACGTCGAGGCCGGGGGCGTACTGCCGAAACCGGGGGATCACGCGCGAGGTGCCCACGAACGCGATGCGGCGATGGAAGCAGAGACCGCGCGTCCAGCCCGGCAGGCGCGCGACCGATTCGAAGCGCCCGTCGGTGACGATGCCGAACTGGCCGTAGCCGCTGTCGTCGAGCCATACGTCGCCGTCGAGGAGCCGCGCGGAGTGGGGCCTCGTGAGGCCGCGGACGACGGGCTCGCGCGTGCTGCCCGAGAAGAGGACGCCGCGGCGGTCGACCGGGAAGTTGCGGTGGCCGGGACGCCGTGCCGTGATGCGCTCGGCGGAGGCCGTGAAGAACGAGCCCTCGATGGTCGGGCCCGCGGCGATGGAGTTCAACTGCAGGTGGTTCCGGCTGGTGACGAGGCGCCCGCGCCGCTCGGCGCTGCGGGGCCACCACACGAGCTCGTGGCCGCCGCTCGCCGGCAGCCGCGCGACGGCGTTCTGCCCGACGGAGTTGGCGTGCAGCTCGCCGCCGACGTAGGCGAGGTCGTGGATGTAGAGGGCGCCCGGATGGATCGTCGAGCGAACGGGGAGGAGCGGACGCCCGTCCAGCGGCGGCGCGGGCATGTCGCGGCGGTCGAGCGCGGCGGCGGCGGGTGCGAGCTCGAACACCTGATTGGGGTTGCGCGTGCTGGCGATCGCCACGGTGCGCCGAGCTCGGTCGACGGCCAGCCCCGAGGGGTGGGGCAGCGGGAGATAGGTCGTCTGCGGCCGGCCACCGACCACGGAGAGGGCGATCACCAGGTGCTCGTACTCGCGCGTTATGAGCAACGTGATCCGCGCCTGGTCGAGGACGTCCCACCAGGCGCCGCTCGCGCGGGCGTGCAGGAGCCGCGGATCGGCGGCGCCGCCGTCCCACACCGAGAGCGCCGCCGCAGGATCGCGCCAGCGCCGGTCGTCCTCCTGCCACAGGTCGTCGAGCTCGGCGGCGTCGGGGCTCACCGCCGGCCCCGTTCCCGGCTCAGCTGGTACGCGCCCCGGTACATCCGCCACGCGGAGCCGAAGCCGGTCGTCGAGCGGCCGCTGTGGCGCACGCTCACGGTGCTCGGGATCTCGACGATCGGGTAGCCCTCTCGCCGGCAGGTCATCACGAACTCGGCGTCGATCAGATCGTCGTCGCGCTGCAGGGCCAGCAGCGACCGGTGCGTGCGAGGGAACACCTTCGGCGTGCCGTTGATGTCCCATGTGGCGAGGCCGAAGAGCAGGCGGCACTCGAGGTTGTAGAACAGGGAGCCGATCCGCCGGAGCCGGTTGTCGCGGATCGTGCGCTGGGCCTTCACCACGACCTCCGGGTACGTGTGCGCGACGAGGAGCGCCAGCGTGAGCATCTGCGCGGTCGTCCGCGCGGAGTTCGTGTAGCAGAGAATGCCGCCGCGGGCGTCCGCGAGGCCGGCCCGGACCGCGCGCCCCCAGCCGCCGAGCTGAAGCTCGACCACGCGCACGTGGTCGTCCTCGGCGGCGAGCCGGCGGCAGATCGCCACCGACTCGTCTCGGCAGGCGTTGGGCACGAGGATCAGCTCGTAGTCGCGGGGGAGCTCGGCGAGCGCCTTGCCGTAGGAGTCCACGATCGCGGCGACGTGGTCCGCCTGGTTGTGCACGGGAAGAACGATCGAGACGAGCTGGTCTGGCATGCGAGGGAACTGGCCGTCGGTGGTCAGACGACGACGCCGAGGGCCTCGAACGCGGCCTCGGCAAGGAGCGCCGGCGAGAGTCCGAACCGCTCGTAGAGATAGGCGGGACTGCCGGTGACCCCGCGCGGCATCTCCTCGAGGCCGCGCCGGATCAGCTGGCAGCCGAGCCCGCGCTCGGCGATCACCTCGGCCACGAGCGAACCGACGCCGCCGTTGACGTAGTGAGCCTCGACGCTGATCGCGAGCGGGACGCGCCGCAGCACCGCAGTCAGGTCGTCGATCGGCGAGGGGTTGAAGCTGGACACGACGACGACGGTGCTCCCGACACCACGTGCGGCGAGTTGCTCGGAGGCTTCGACGGCGGCGCCGGCCATCGTTCCGAGTGCGATCAGCGCCACGTCCTCGCCGTCGCCGATCGTCGCCGCCTCGCCGAGCGCGAAGCGGCCGTCGAGGCCGGGGACGGCCGGTCCCTCCTTGGAGAGGCGGAAGTACGCCGGGCCCGGGAGGTCCATGGTGGCGTCGAGCGCCGCTCGCGCCTGGTCGGCATCCGCAGGGGCGATCACCGTGACCGACGGCTGCACTCGCATGATCCCGACGTCCTCGAGTGCGTAGTGCGTGACCCCGTTGTGACCGTAGTCGAGGCCGCCGCCCATGCCGACGATGCGCACCGGGAGCTCGTGCAGCGCGGCGCCGTTCCGGAGGAACTCGTAGCCCCGCATCGAGGCGAACGTCGCGATCGAGTATGCGAACGGCACGAAGCCGGCCTCCGCGAGGCCGGTCGCGATGCCGACCATGTTCTGCTCCGCGACGCCGACGTTGAAGAACCGCTCGGGAAGCTCGTCCGCGAACCGCTCGAGCACCCCGAAGCCGAGATCGCCGGTGAGCAGGACGATCCGATCGTCGGTCCGCGCCTGCCGCAGCAGCTCGTCGGCGAACGCCGCCCGCACTACCGGACCGCCGCGCGCGCGCCGAGCTCCGCCTGCGCCTGCTCGTACTGCGCGTCCGTCATGGGCAGGTAGTGCCACTCGATCCGCGACTCCATGTACGAGACGCCCCTGCCGAACGTCGTCCGCGCGACCACGACGGTCGGCGGCGCCTCGGCGTCCGGCTCGTCACCCAGCGCGCCGGCCAGCGCGGAGCGGTCGTGACCGTCGACCTCCGTGACCCGCCAGCCGAAGGCGGCGAAGCGGTCCGGCACGGACGTCAGATCGAGCACGTCGCGCGTGTAGCCCAGGGCCTGCTGGCCGTTCAGGTCGAGGATCGCGGCCAGTCGGCCGACACGATGGTGGGC
>JAOPZQ010000472.1 GCA_025964075.1 Solirubrobacterales bacterium
GGCGCGACGATGCGGCCGGCGGCCCGGTCCGTACTCGCGGGGGCGGGCCGCACGACGCCCGCGCGGGCGAGAACGCCCATGACCGCGCGCGCCCGGTCCTCGACGCCAGCGAGGTCGGACAGCGCGGCGTCGTAGCGCCCCTCGCCGCCGGCTGCGCCGAGCGCCGCGGCGACGCGCGCGCAGTCCTCCTCCTCGACGCGCCCCTGCTGGATGAAGAACACGTGCAGGCCCTTGTCCCGCGGCTCGGCGAAGAGCAGGCACCGCGACGGCAGACCGTCGCGGCCGGCGCGCCCGGCCTCCTGGTAGAAGGCCTCGAGGGAGCCGGGCACGGTCTCGTGGATGACGGTCCGCACGTCGGCCTTGTCGACGCCCATCCCGAATGCGTTCGTGGCGACGACGAGGCGGACGTCCCCGGCCATGAACCGGCGCTGCGCCTCCGCGCGCCGCTCGCCGCCGAGGCCGGCGTGGTAGACGAGCGTCTCCTCGCCGAGGTCGGAGGCCAGGCGCTCGGCGAGCGCCTCGGCTCCCGCGCGCGTACCCGCGTAGACGAGCGCCGGGAGCGCGCCGGGCTCGGCGAGGGCGGCGGCGATCCGGCGGTGCTTGTCCGCGCGCGTCGCGCTCGGCACGACGTGGAACGAGAGGTTGGGCCGGTCGAAGCCCGTGCTCACCCGCACGGGATCGCGGAGGGCGAGGCGCCGCACCACGTCGTCCGCCACCTGCGGCGTCGCCGTCGCGGTCAGTGCGACCATGGCGTCGGCCTCGAGCCACCGCGCGGCGTCGGCGAGGCGGAAGTAGTCGGGCCTGAAGTCGTGGCCCCACTGGGAGACGCAGTGCGCCTCGTCGACCACGAAGAGCCCGACGCGGGCGCCGCGGATGCCGTCCAGGAAGGGACGGGAGCCGAACCGCTCGGGCGCCACGTAGAGCAGGCGGAGCTCGCCGGCGCTCGCCCGCGCGACGACCGCGCGGTTGGCCGCCGCGCCCTGCGAGGAGTCGATCCGGGCGACGCGATCGCCCGCGGCCGCGCGCAGACCGTCGACCTGGTCCTGCATCAGCGAGACGAGCGGCGAGACGACGAGCGTCAGATCGTCGCGCATCAGCGCCGGGAGCTGGTAGCAGATCGATTTGCCGGAGCCCGTGGGCATCACCACGAGCGTGTCACGGCCGGCCAGGGCGGCCCGAACCGCCGCCTCCTGGCCGGGACGGAAGTCGGCGAAGCCGAAGCGGGCGCGAAGCTCGTCGCGGAGGTCCATCGGACGGCGGACCTTAGCGCCGGCGTCGGCCGGCGCTCACCCGCACGCGGGACCGGCACACGTACGTGCGCGATCTGCGCAAAACCGGCGCGAAGACGGGGGAAATGCCGTGTGTCCAGGAACGGCCTTCGGGGTCAAGAACACCCCCCCAGCCGTCGATTCCAGGCTCAAATGAGGCGCTTGCTTGCAGCGGCCATGCGCCGCTTCGGCGCCGACGCGGGCGTAAGCCTGGTCGAGCTGCTGGTCACCAGCGGGATGATGCTGCTCGTGGTCGCGGCGATCGTCGGCGTTCTCTCGCGGTCGCTGCGCACCGAGAACGCGGGCCGGCAATTCGCGGCGGAGGTCCAGGACGCTCAGGTCGGTCTGGCGCGCATGGCCCGCGAGATCCGCCAGGCGAACCAGGTCGTGCTGGCGACGGCGAACACCGTCCGCTTCGTCCTGCCCGGCGCGACGGACTACGTCGTCCAGTACGAATGCGACGTGCCGCAGGCCGGCACGACGTTCACGAGGTGCACGCGGACGGCGGCCGTACTCGGGCCGAACGTGGACCCGAACGCCGTGTCCGTGCCCGCCGCCGCGACGGGCGCGCCGACGGTGCTGCGCCTGACCAACGGCGCCATCACGAGCGGCGCCGACCAGAACGCGGTCTTCCACTACCAGGCGCCGGGCCAGGCGGGCATCGACTCCACCGGGCAGCCCGTCGACGCGAACGGGGCACCGATCCCGCCCAGGTACGTGGAGGCGAAGATCATCGTGCCGGCGGCGGGCAGGAACGCGGGTACGCGGCTCGCGGAGATGAGCCACACCACGGTCCTCTCCTCCGGCGCCTACCTCCGCAACGCGGACGTGGGATCGTGATGCGGCGCGAGACGGGCTTCACGATCGTCGAGATGCTGGTGGCCATCCTGCTGCTCACCGTCGGCGTCCTGACGACGATCAGCGTCCTCTCCGCGGGGCAGAGGCTGACGCTGGTCGCCGAGCGGCAGACGACGCTCGCACACCGCGCGCAGCGCGAGCTCGAGCGCCTCCAGTCGCTCTCCTACTCCCAGCTGGCGATGACCGCGGCGCCGACCCGCTCGACGGATCCCGCGAACCCCAACTTCTACGTCACCGCCGGCGGGGCGTTCTCGTACGACCGCAACGACACGTCGCAGACCGAGTCGTTCGCGATCGACGCCACGAACGGCGCGATCTCCACCACCGCCCAGCCCTGGACCGACGGGCGGCTCAGCGGCTTCGTCTACGACTACGTCACGTGGACGACGGACCCGAAATGCGCGCCGGGATGCCCGGCGAGCAACGACTACAAGCGCATCACCGTGATGGTGACGCTGACGGGGGCGGCGCACCCGAGCAAGCCGGTGCTCGTGTCCACGGTCGTGGCGGACCCGTCCGCCGCACCGACCGGGGCCCCGAAGAACAGCGTGCAGAACCCGCTCGACAGCCCCAACACCACGTGTCAGGTCGGCACGAACGCGGACGGCAGCCCAATCCTCGGCCTGTGCTCGAACGGCATCAGCGGCACGCCGATCGACAACTATCTCTACGACACGAGCTCGCTGGACTCGGCCGGTCACGACGTGCTCAGTCGGCTGCCGATCCTGGGCGATCACGCGACCCATCAGACGCTCGGGCCGGTGTCGAATCTTCTGTGCATCGTCCTCAGCCTGGTGTTCTCGGGCTGCCAGGACCCCAACCTCATGGGCTCGACCCCACCGCCGACTCCCGTCGCCCCGAATCCCCTGCCGCCCGTCTACAAGTACTCGACCGACGTCACCGGCGACACGTACACCGGCGGCCACGTCCTGAAGCAGGACGTCAGTTGCGCGACGGCCCCGTCATGGTCGGCCGGCGCGAACCAGAACCGCGGCGACTTCTGGGTGACGCCGCCGCTGTCGTCGAACACGACGCTGAACGGCAGCGGCGGCGCCACGCTCTACATGCAGAGCGCCAACGGCGTCACCGCCAACGTCACGATCTGCCTGGGGATCTACGTCGCGCCGCAGACCATCCTCGGGCTGCTGAACACCCCGCCGATCACGCTCGGGGTCCAGGCGCTCGCGAACGTGAGCGTGCCCACGGTCCCGACGCCCGTGTCGTTCACGTTCAGCAGCGCGTTCGGCATCTCCGGGGGGCAGCCCAACACCTACGCGTTCCTGGCCGGGAAGCGGATCGGGATCCGCGTGTGGATCGCGGCGTCGGCGGGTGACGTCGCACTGCTCTACGACCACCCGCGGTTCGCCTCCGTGGTGCAGGTGAACGCGCAATGAGACGGCTCCGCGAAGAGCGTGGCATCGCGGTGCCGATCGCCCTGATGATCCTGCTCGTGACCACTGTGCTGGGCAGCGCGGCGGTGCTCGCCGCGCGGCAGACCAGCAGCGTCACGAACCGCGACACCGGGTCGAAGGCGGCGCTGGAGGCGGCCGAGGCCGGCCTGCGGACCGCGACCTACCGGCTGAACATGCTCGGCACCCAGAGCGCCTACTGCCCCACGACCCCGACCGCGACGGCCTGGGATGCGACGACTCGGGTGTGCGCGGGCGTGGGTCCCACGACGCTCGGAAACGGTGGGACCTACACCTACTGGGTCTCGGCCCCGCTGCAGACCGGCGATGCATGCCCGGGTCACGCCGTGCAGAACTCGCAGTACCCGGTCGCCGAGCGATGCATCACGGCGGTCGGGACCGTGAACGGCGTCAGCGCCCGCACCCAGGCGCGGGTCGCCTCCTTCGCCGCCCAGCCGCTCTTCGCGGGCGCCGGGCTGATCGGAGTCAACCGGCTGAACGTCGTCAACAACGCGCAGATCTATGCGACGATCGGCACCAACGGCGCG
>JAOPZQ010000490.1 GCA_025964075.1 Solirubrobacterales bacterium
CGCCCCGGCGCGGCGCCGCCCGCGGCCGATCCTCTCAGGGGGCAACTGACCAGCGCGACCGCTCGTGCTCGGGCGGGCTCGGCCTACGCCCCCGCCGGCCGCGCCTGGCCGTCGTTCGCGAGGTCGGAGTAGAGCTGCAGCAGGGCCGCCTGGTCGATCAGCTGGGGCGGCGTCGTCGGGCCGCGGCGGACGACGCCGCTCGCCGGGTCGCGGGACGCGCTCCACTCGCGATCCGCCCACGCCTGGGCGGCGGCCCGCCAGCGGTCGTGCTCGGCGGCGCTCCCGGCGGGGAAGCGCAGGAGGTTGTCGAAGAAGATCGCCGGGAAGATCCTCGTCTCGCGCAGGAACTGCGCCGTACGCAACTGGCGGGCGGCGGACCGTGCGAGCTTCAGCCCGCGGTCGAGGTAGGACCGCTGGCCGGTGGCCTGGTAGAGCAGGGAGGCGAGCGTCATCGCGCTGCCCTGGTTGTACGACCAGGTGGCCGCGTCGACGTGGCCCTTCTGATCGATGTTGTCGCGGAGCAGGCCGTCACCGCGCGCGAGGCACCGCTGCAGCCACCCGTCCATCGTCTTCGCCCAGGCCAGGTAGCTCGGCTTCCCGGTCAGCATGTAGAGGCGGACCGCGACCTCGCCCGCCGTCGCCGTCGAGACCGTGGTCCGGGTCTTGTTGTTCGGGGGCTGCTTCCACAGTACGCCGCCCGGGCACTTGTGCGACGGGCTGCTGTCCCAGCCGCTGGTCAGGAACGCGAACACCTCCTGGGCGCGCTGGAACGCGAGCGGCGAGCCGGTCGCGGCGTGGAGGCGCAGCAGGTCGAGCGCGACCCAGCCCTCGTCGTCGTAGTACTTGTGCTCATTCGGATCCGCGCTCCGGAGCTGGACCCGGAACGCGTAGGCCGGGATCCCCGCTGTGTCCCAGTAGCGCTCGAACCCCGCGATCCGGTCGCTCAGATCGCTCTTGGTGGCGCCGCCGGGAACGCCGGAGCTTGCGAGGATCGCCGAGACGGCCTGGGAGTAGGGCCACAGGAACGAGTTGTGCGGCGGGCGGCTCTTGCGGCCCGAGCGCTCGACGAACAGCTTCTCGGACGAGTGGTAGAACACGCTCTGCATCGCCCCGTAGAGCGCGGCGGCGCGGCTGACGTCGCGACGGCGCTGCGCGCTCGCCATCCGGCGCGCCGGCGTGTCGATCGGCGTCGCCGTCGGCAACGGGGACGGGTCGGACTGGATCGTCGGGACCGGGTGCGGCGGGGCCGCCGCGGTCTTCCCGCCGCGACTCGCGGCCCAGACCGCGCCGGCGCTCAGCAGCACGGCCGCGAAGAGGATGAGGGCGATCCGGCGCGACAAGGACGCCCATGGTGCCAGAGGACGGTGACGTTCGGCGCCGTCGTGCTTCCGGAGGAGCGGCACGCGCCAGGCCGCCTCGAGCGCGATCGCCGCGGTCATCTTGCTCTCGCCGGCGCTGCGCTCGCGGAACGTGATCGGCACCTCGGCGACCCGGAACCCGGCCCGGATCGCGCGGTACGTGACCTCGATCTGGAACGCGTAGCCGCGCGAGCGCACCGAGCCGAGGTCCACCGCCTCGAGCGCCTCGCGGCGGAAGCACTTGAACCCCCCGGTGAGGTCGCGCACGCCGATGCCGAGCACGCGCCGCGCGTAGATGCCGCCGCCGCGCGAGAGGACTCGGCGCGCCCGGCTCCAGTCCTCGACGCCGCCGCCGGGGACGTAGCGGGAGCCGAGTACGACGTCGGCGTGGGCCGTGGCGGCGAGCATGCGCGGCAGGGCGGCGGGATCGTGCGAGAGGTCGGCGTCCATCTGACAGATCAGGCGCGCGCCGCCCTCGAGCGCCCGGGCGAAGCCGGCGCGGTAGGCGGCGGCGAGGCCGTCCTTCGTCGAGCGGCGCATGACCTCGACACCGCCGACCTCATCGCCGACGCGCTCGGCGATCTCCGCCGTGCCGTCGGGCGAGCCGTCGTCGACGACGAGCACCCGCACCTCGCCGGCGACCACGGGGCGGGTCGCGGCGAGGACCGCGCGCAGCAGTTGCTCGATCGTGGCCGCCTCCTCGTACGTCGGAACGACGACCCACACGGGGCCGTTGATGGGCGCGCGAGCCATCGTCACCCCAGGTGCCGGACGACGTGGTGGAGGTGGTGCAGGTGGTGGTGAACGTGGTGCTGGTGTGGCGCGGTCCAGCCGAACAGCCAGTGGCCGGCCCGCATGAGGACGAGGAGTCCGGTGGCCGCAGGCGCGCTCAGGCGGACGATCCGGCTCGGCGCGAGCGCGGCGAGGGGCAGCGCGAGCGAGAGGTACCACGGGAACAACGTCGTCGAGAGCATGAGCACCGCCATGGCGGCGACCGCGCCGGCGCTGAGCCACGCCTGGCGCCGGACGACGGCGACGAGCAGGCAGATCGCGCCGGTCAGCACGATCAGCGCCTGCAGGATGGCGCGGCCACCGTGGCCGGGGAGGCCGTAGCCCAGTCGCGTCGCGAGCCAGCCCGGCACCGAGGATGCCTCGCCGATCCGCTCGTGGCGCGCGAGGACGCTCCCGATGTTGAACGGCGCGGTGCCGAACAGGATCAGCGTCACGCCGGCGAGGACGGCGGCGACGCCCGCGGCGATCACGATGGCCCGGAGGCGGCGGCGGGCGCCCAGCACGATGAACGGCACGGCGACGAGGCCCGAGGCCTTGATCGCGGCGCCGGCCAGGGCCGCGCCGGGCCCGGTGCCGTCGAGGCCGCGGGCGACGAGGAGCAGCGCGAGCGCCAAACCGAGCGCCATCAGGAGGTCGTTGTGCGCCCCGCCGACCGCGTAGAGGACGATCAGCGGGTTGGCGCCCACCATCAACGCCGGGCGGATGGGGTCGCGGCCCCACGCCCGGGCCGCGCCGGCGACGCAGAGGGCGATCCCGATGCACGCGAGCGCCGCGACGACCTTGAACGCCCAGAGCGACCCGGCGACGCCGAGCGGCACGAACGCGTACGAGAGGAGCGTGAAGAGGGGCCCGTAGACGGTCGGCGTGTGGATCCACAGCTGGCCCGTCCAGTGGAACACGGGGTCGCTGCGGGCGGCGATCGCGCCGTGGAGATAGGGATCGAGGCCATGGACGACGCCGAGGCGTCCGTAGTCGATGTAGTTGAAGACGTCGGTCGAGAGCATCGGCGGGGCCAGCATCGCGACGACGTTCATGCCCACGATCCCGGCGAGCGCGAGCCGCCAGGGCAAGCGCCGCGCCGCGATGAGCACGATGAACCAGCAGCCGAGCATCGCGGCCAGCAGCTCGATGAACAGGCCGCCGCCGAGCGAGATGCCCGCGGGCAGCGGCCCGAGGATCCAGCCGGGCAGGGTGTTGTGGCCGGCCTGGACGAGCTGAGGGGTCGCGACCATGCCGGTCGCGATCACGACTGTGAGCCCGAGCATGCCGGCGAGCCCCGCCGTGCCCACGAGGGTGCCGACGCCGGCGCCGATCCGGCCGAGAGTCCGCCGCGGGTCGCTGCGCGCCAGATCCCGCCCGCGCAGCGTCTCGGTACGTGCGCGCAGCGAATCGGCGGCCGACGGCGCGGTCATGCCCGGATGTTGCCCGGGACGCGGTTAGCGTCACGTGAGGCTTGACTAGGTCTGCGTGAAGATGACCGTCGCCACGGCCATCGCGGCGACGCCCTCGCCGCGCCCGACGAACCCCAGCTCCTCGCCTCGCGTGGCCTTGACGCTGACGGCGCCCGCCTCGAGGCCGAGGACGGCGGCAAGGCGTGTGCGAATCGGCTCCTTGTGGGGCACGAGCCGCGGGCGCTCGAGGACCACCGTGGTATCGACGTTGGCCGGCGCAAAGCCCCGCGCCGCGAGCAGGGCGACGGTGGCCTCGAGCAGGCCGATCGAGTCGGCGCCGGCGTACCGCGGGTCGGTGTCGGGGAAGTGCTCGCCGATGTCGCCCAGCGCCGCCGCGCCGAGCAGCGCGTCGATGATCGCGTGCGTGAGCACGTCGGCGTCGGAATGCCCGGCGAGGCCCCGCTCGTGCTCGATCTCGACGCCCCCGAGGATCAGCGGGCGCCCTTCGACCAGCCGGTGGACGTCGTAGCCGATGCCGACGCGGCTCACCTACGGCCTCCGCTCGCCATCCACGCTCCCCGAATGGAGGCCCGGTGAGCCATCAGCCTGCCGCGCCGATGGGCTCGAGGCGGCGCTCACGGCCCGCGAACACGCAGAGCTCGCGCACCCCGAGCCCCGCGAGCACCTCGAGCGCCCGCTCGTAGTCGCGCCCCACGTCGGCGGGCACGTGGGCGTCGGAGGAGAGAGCGACCGGGAGGCCGGCCTCGAGACAAAGCTCGAGGAACGCCGGCGCCGGGTAGATCTCCCTCGCGCGCTTGCGCAGCCCGGCGGTCGAGACCTCCACCGCCACGTCGCCGTCGACCATTCCCTCGATCGCCCGCTCGTAGAAGCGCCGCAGGTCGCCGTCGGGACGCGGGCGGTCCGGCCCCCAGACCTTGACCAGGTCGGGGTGGGCGATGATGTCGTACATCCCGGTGCGCGCGGCCTCGCCGAGGGTGTCGAAGTAGCGCGCCCAGACCTTGTCCGCGTCGCCGGAGCGCCAGATGTCGTACTCCTCCATGTCCACCGCGTCGTCGCGGATGAAGTGGACGGAGCCGATCACGTAGTCCCATTCGCGGGCCTCGATCAGGCTGGCCATGCGGTCTTCGCGGCCGGCGACGAAGTCGGCCTCGATTCCCAGCTTCAGGTCGGTCTCCTCGCGGACGAAGGCGCAGTACTCGTCGAGGTCGTCGACGGCGTTCCGGCGCCACCACGGGTGCTCCCACACGTCCAGCGCCTGCCGGAAGCGATGCACGTGCTCGGAGACGCCGAGCTCGGCGATGCCCCGCTCCTCGGCGACCGCCCGGTAGCGCTCGGCGTTGGCGGGCGTGAAGAACGCGGAGGCGGGCGTCGACGCGACGTCGTCGACGCGCAGGTGGACGTGGTAATCGGTCAGCATCGGTCGCGCAGGAGCAGCTCGGCCACGCGCAGGTCGAGCCGCGTCGTGACCTTGAGGTTCTCGGGCGAGGACTTTACGACGCGGACGGTGCCGCCCGTTCGCTCGACGAGCCAGGCATCGTCGGTGGCGGCGGCGAGGACGTCGTCGGGCTGGGCGAGGGCGTCCACGAGCGCCGCGCGGCGGAACGCCTGCGGGGTCTGAATCGCCCACAGGGCGGCGCGATCGAGCGTGCGCCGGACCGCCAGGTCGGGTCCCGCCTCCTTGATCGTGTCGGTGACGGGCGCGGCCGCGACGGCGGCGTCGGCGTCCTCGAGCGCGGCCAGCGCGCGCTCGAAGAGCTCGGGAGTGGCGAGCGGCCTCGCGGCGTCGTGGACGAGCACGGGGCCGCCTGGGCCGGCGGCCGCGAGGGCGGCGCGCACCGAGTGCGAGCGCGTGGCCCCGCCGGCCACGAGCACCGTGCCGGCGGGCGCACCGGCGTCGTCCGGGAGCGCGTGGCCGGGCGGCATCGCCACTACGATCCGTTCGACGGCGGCCACGGCGGCGAGCGCGGTCAGGCTCCAGGCAACGAGCGGCCGCCCGGCGAGCGCGACGAACGCCTTGGGCCCGGAGGCCCCAAGGCGTTCCCCACGTCCGGCGGCCACGATCAGCGCGACCGCCACGGCTCCGACGGGCTAGACGGCGACCTGGCGGTTGGCCGATTCGGCCAGCAGGTCGTCGAGATGCGTCTCCGCGTCGTCCTCGCTCATCTCGAGCGCGTACATGAGCTCGGAGGCGAGGATCTTCTTCGCACGGGTGAACATCTGCTTCTCGCCGGTCGAGAGGCCCTTCTCCGCCTCACGCACGGCGAGGTTGCGCACGACCTCGGCGAGCTCGTAGATGTCGCCGGTCTTGATCTTGTCGCGATTGTGCTTGAACCGCCGGTTCCAGTTCTTCGGCATGTCCGAACAGTCGGCCCGAAGAACGCCCAGCACCTTCTGCACCGTCTCCTCGTCGATGACGCGGCGTAGCCCGGCCCGGTGGGCGTTGCAGGTCGGGACCATCACGGTCATGTCGTTGTGCAGGATCTTGACCGTGAGGTACTCGCGGTTCTCCCCGAGGATGTCCTTGAGCTCCTTCCGGATCACCTGGCCCGCGCCGTGATGCGGATAGACGACGTGGTCACCGATTGCGAACTCGATGTGCTCTACCACCTCGGGTACGAAGTCGATGTCCAGGTCCTCGAGCTGATCTTCATTCACTTCAGGCAGGGTGTTCCCTCCTTGTCAGTGCGGTGGCAGGCCACCGCGGTTCTACGTCTGCAAATACCGATCCACGAGGTTGATCTCCTGCAGCCTGCGCAGGCCCTCGCGAATGTCCTTGGCACGGATCTCGCCGACCCCGTCGACGGTCTCCAGCTCGCCATCCGTGGCGGCGAGCAACTCCTCCAAGCCTCCGAACTCGGACACGATCCGCTGCACCACCAGCTTGGGCAGGCGCGGGACGCGGCCGAGGATCCGGTAACCCCTCGGGGACACCGGATAGTCAAGGGTGTTGAGCTTGCGGTCGTAGCCGAGCAACTCGGCCAGCCGGCCGAAGTCGAGCAGGTCCTGGTGGGGCAGCCGGGCCAGGTGCTCGAGCACGGAGACGAGCTCGTCGTCCGTGTCCTCGGCCAGGTAGTCGTGGACGAGGGCGGCCTTGTCGGCGGCGACGCCGACCATCGTCTCGTCGAGCTGCATCTCGATCAGCCGGCCCTCGGTGCCGAGCTCGACGATGTAGCGCTCGATCTCGACGCCCATCCGGCTCACGAGCTCCGCGCGCTGGAGCACGGTGAGGACGTCGTGCAGCGTCGCGCCGCCCTCGAACTCGAGCGCCGTCAGGCGCGTCGAGACCTGGTCGAGGCGCGAGCGGTACTTGTCGAGCGTGGCCAGAGCCTGGTTGGCCTTGGCGAGCACGATCGGGATCTCCTCGAGGATGTACTTGGCGCCGTCGACGTAGAGCGACACGACGTCGCGCCGCTGGGAGACCGTGGCCACCAGGGCGTCGGTCTGCTTGGAGACGCGCTCGGCCGTGCGGTGGCGCATGCCGGTCTCCTGGGAGAGGATCGTCGGGTCGGGCGTCAGCTGGACGTTGGCCCAGACGATCTTCGTCGCGCCGCCGTTCAGGACGATCGCGCCGTCCATCTTCGCCACCTGGTGCAGAAAGGCGGGCGTGTAGTCGATGTCGAGCCGGATCCCGCCCGAGAAGAGGAACGCGAGGTCGTCCGGCTCCCCGATGACGATCAGGCCGCCCGTCCGTGCCTGGACGATCTGATCGATGCCTTCACGCAGGGCCGCTCCGGGGGCGACCATCTCCAGCGCCTTGACCAGTCGGGGCTCCTGCCGAGATTCGGTTTCTTCCCCCGATCGCGGCGGCATAGGAGGCCTATTCTACCGACTTGGGCGGGTGATTCGGGGATGAATCCCCCGCCGGGCCGACACCCGCTCTACCGCGGGAGTAGGTTTCGGGCGGTCCGCCGACCCAGAGGGAGGTCACGTGGCTGTTACGAAGATCATCGAGCTCGTAGGTGCGGGCTCGAGCTCGGACGACGCGGTGCAGGCGGCGCTGAAGGACGCGCGCCAGTCGCTGCGCAACATCAAGGCCGTGGACGTCGTGTCCGTGGGCCTGCGCGGCGAGAACCTCGACGAGTGGCGCGCGCACGTGCGCATCTCGTTCCTCGTCGAGCGCGTCAGCGAGTAGTCAGGATCGGGGTCAGGTCTTGCACGGCAACATTCCGGAAACCGGACTGCTCGAGCGCAAGGCCTGACCCTCAGGGCGCGTTCGGGTTGATGCCCGGATCCGGCGCGGGCACGTTCTCCCGGAGGCCGCCGCGCTCGAGATGGGGCGGCTCGTCGGTGGGCAGGTCGTCGATGTCGTTCGGCGGCGTGGGGACGCCCCGGACGGGGTCGTCCGGCGCGCCGGCCCGGCGGCGGCGCAGCACGTCGTAGGCGTGGTCGAGCTCCTGGCGCACGTGCCCGAGCCGCTCGTGGTCCTCCCCAGAGAGCCCGTGCCCCTCGTCGGCGCTCCGCCACAGCCGGTGCTCCTCGTCGACGAGCTCCTCGATCTGGTCGC
The DNA here is from genome assembly GCA_025964075.1 of Solirubrobacterales bacterium. Taxonomy (GTDB): domain Bacteria; phylum Actinomycetota; class Thermoleophilia; order Solirubrobacterales; family Solirubrobacteraceae; genus JAOPZQ01. The sequence continues at coordinate 8,067 of JAOPZQ010000490.1, forward strand.
GGATGGACCGCTTCTCCATCAGCCCAGCGTACCGCGTCGTCGCGGTGGGCCCGCGTGCCGCGCGCCCCTGTCAGCCCTTTACGAACAGGTAGATCGCCACGCCCGTCCCGAACGCGACGACGACGGCACGCAGCACGTGGTCGGGCAGCCGCCGGGCGACGACCACGCCGAGCCGGCCGCCGAGCAGGCTCGACGGCGCGAGGGCGGCCACGGCGCCCCAGTGCACCGGCGCGAACGCGATGAAGAACGCCGCGGCGACCCAGTTCGCGATCAGCGACAAGACGCCCTTGAGCGCGTTCAGCCGCTGCAGGGTATCGGCGACCAGCGTCCCCAGCAGACCCAGCAACAGCACGCCCAAGGCCGCCCCGAAATAGGCGCCGTAGGCGCCGGCGAAGGCGGACGCGAGGACCATCGCCGCGCCTCCGTGATGGTGCTGGCCGATCCCGCGCGCCTCGAGCCACCGCGCGACCCACGGCTGCGCGGCGAGCAGCGCGCACGCCAGCAGCACGAGCCAGGGCACGATCGCCCGGAACAGCCCGCGCGAGGTCACGGCGAGCAGCGCCGCCCCGGCCACGCTGCCGAGCGCCATCCCGGCGCCGAGCCGCACCACCCGGAGGCGCTGGCCCGCGAGCTCCGGCCGGTAGCCGACCACCCCACCCAGATACCCCGGGCAGAGCGCCACCGTGCTGGTCACGTTGGCGTCGAGCGCGGGGTAGCCGACCGCCAGCAGCGCCGGGAACGACAGCAGCGACCCGCCGCCCGCGGCGGAGTTGATCGCGCCCGCGACGAAGCCCGTGCCCGCGAGGAGCGCGACGTCGCCAGCGCCGAGCGTCACGCCACCCGCGCCCGCTCGCGTGCCGGGCCA
>JAOPZQ010000492.1 GCA_025964075.1 Solirubrobacterales bacterium
GCGAGATGCCGAAGTAGACGGTGAAGGCGGCGAACACGACCAAGGCGGCCGTGAGCCCGTCCTTCTTCTCCCCCAAGAGGCCCACGGCGAGGATCGTAAGGGCTAGGAGCCAAACGCGTCCCAGCGACGAGAAGAGCGTCACGCCGATCGCCCACTTGGGATCCTCGGAGGCGAGCGCGCGGCGCTCGATGGCGGCGCCGGCGACGCGCTGTACGGTCCACGCCACCGCGCCGACGGCATAGCCGAGCGCGGGCGCGCCCATGATCAGCGCGATCGGCGCGATCATCAGGACGAGGACCACGTCGACGTACCGGACGACGGTCTCCACCGCGTCAGGGGTCCTCAGGGCGTGCGTGGACAAGACTGGATATCGGGCATGGGACAGATAGCTCACCACGAATGCAAACGGCCCGCGTTCCGGTGCGGGCCGACTGGAGCCCCCCGAGGGGTCGGGGGCCGGGGTGGCGCCGTCGAGTATATGTGCTCGCCGATCTTTGTAACAACTTTGTGACACGCGTCTCGTTGGTCTGGACCACGCCCTGACGACCCGTCTACCCGATCGTCGCGAGCTGACCGCGATCTTCGTCGGTGGATTCGCCGGCGCCGTGGCCCGCGGACTGCTCGAGCGAGGGCTCAGCGCAGCCCCGGGCACGTGGCCGTGGGCGACGTTCCTGGTCAACCTCGCGGGCGCGTTCCTGCTGGGCTACGTGGTGACGCGCCTGCAGGAGCGGCTTCCGCTCTCCGCCTACCGTCGCCCGCTCGTCGGCACCGGGTTCTGCGGCGCGCTGACGACGTTCTCGACGATGCAGCTCGAGCTCGTGCGGATGCTCGACGCCGGCCGCTGCGGCCTCGCGTTCGGGTACGGGGCGGCGAGCGTGGTGGGCGGGTTCGGCGCGGTGTTCCTCGCGACCGGGCTGACGCGCCGGGCCCGGCTGGCATGACCGTGCTCGTGTGGATCGCGGTCGGCGTAGTCGGCGGCCTCGGCGCGCTGGCCCGCTTCCTCCTCGACTCGGCCGTGTCGGAGCGCGCCCCCGGGGCGTTCCCGTTCGGCACGCTCGTGGTCAACGTCAGCGGCGCCGCGCTGCTCGGGCTCGTGGTGGGGCTGGCACTGCACGGCGACGCGCTCCTCGTCGCCGGCACAGGGGCGCTCGGGTCCTACACGACGTTCTCGACCTGGATGTTCGAGACCCACCGGCTGGGCGAGGACGGGGAGCTCTGGACGGCGGCGCTGAACGTGACGGTCACCCTGGCGGTCGGACTCGGGGCCGTGGCGCTCGGGCGGGCGCTCGGATGAACGTCGACTCGCTCAAGCTGACGACGTACTTCGGCGAGCACGACCGTGCCGACGGCCGCTTCCTCGCCGACGCGCTCCTCGACGTGTGCGAGCGCCATGCGCTGCGAGTGAGCGTCCTGCTGCGCGGCGCGGAGGGGTTCGGGGCGAAGCACAGGCTGCAGTCCGAGCGCCTGCTGTCGCTCTCGGAGGACCTGCCCGTGGTCGGCGTGGCGGTGGACGAGCGCGCGCGGATCGAGGCCGTGCTCGAGGACGTGCGCGCGATCTTCGGCCACGGCCTGATCACCTTGGAGCGGGCGCGGCTGCTGACCGACCTCGCGGCGCCCGTGACGGTTCCGGACGCGGCGAAGCTCACCGTGTACGTCGGGCGGCAGGAGCGCGTGGAGGGCCGGCTGGCGTACGTGGCGGTCGTCGACGAGCTGCGCGCTTGCGGCCTGACCGGCGCCACCGTGCTGCTCGGCGTCGACGGTACGGTCGACGGCGTCCGCCGCCGAGCGCGGTTCTTCGGCCGGAACGCCGACGTGCCGCTGATGATCATCGCCGTGGGCGACCGGGCGCTCGTCGGCGACGCCCTGACCCGGCTGGGCGCTCTGCTGCCGCGGCCTTTCGTCACCTTGGAGCGCGTGACCGTGTGCAAGCGCGACGGGGTGCGGCTCGGTGGGCCGCCCCCGGCGGCGGCGGTCGACGAGCACGGCCTCGGGATGTGGCAGAAGCTCATGGTCCACTCCGGGGAGGCGGCGCGCCACGAGGGCCATCCCCTGCACGTCGCGCTGGTCCGGCGGCTGCGGTCGGCCGGCGCCGCGGGCGCGACGGCCCTGCGCGGCGTGTGGGGGTACACCGGCGAGGAGGTCCCGCACGGCGACCGGCTCTCGAGCCTCCGCCGGCACGTGCCCGTCGTGACCGTTGTGGTCGACGAGCCCGCGGCGATCGCGCGGTGGTTCGAGGTGGTCGACGACCTGACGGGGGAGGCGCCCGCCCTCGTCACGTGCGAGCTCGTGCCCGCATTGCGGGCCAGCGGGCCGGGGGTCGCGGTGGGCGGGCTGCGGCTGGCTGGGCCGACCTCGTAGCCGCCCGTCAGGATCGCCGCCAGCCGGCCGGCCGGGCGAGCGGCACGGCGGGACCTGCCGGCGACGCGAGGACGTACACCACCTCATGAACCGCCGTGAGTTCATCCTCGCCACCGCGCCGCTCCTCGTCGCCCCGGTCGCGTGCGCCCGCCGAGCTGCCACGGCGGGAACGACCCGGGAGCCCATCGCCCTCGCCACCGCGGACACGGAGTCCCACGTCGTCGAGGTCGGCGTCGCGACGGGCCGCATCCACGGACGCGTCGCCACCCTCGAGGGCCCGCACGGCATCCAGTCCGGGCCCGGCGGCGTCGCGATCGTCGCGCACACCGGCGCCGGGGCC
>JAOPZQ010000509.1 GCA_025964075.1 Solirubrobacterales bacterium
CGATCCGCCGCCCGGCGGCCGAGCGGCAGTCGAGGACGGCCCCGGGCGCCCCGGCCTCGCGCAGGACGCGGCGCGGCACGGTCGGCCCCACGCGGTGCCAGACGTCGTAGGAGCGCGAGTGCGCGACGAGGTGGAAGTTCGCCGGCGGCTGGCTCTGGTAGGCGCTGCGCACGGTGATCGCGTAGTCGAAGCGGTCGAGCGTGGCGGCGTCGACCGAGTCGAAGTCGATCGGCGCGCCGTAGGCCCATGGCTTCTGGGGCGAGAACGTCGCGAGCCGGATCGGCGAGCCGCGGCTCGGGCTGTTCGCGGGCACGGGCAGGAGCTCGTACTGGTAGTAGTCGTCGTCGACGAGCATCAGCGTCGGCCGGCCGTGGACGGCCGCGCGCAGGTCGCGGAGCTCGCCGGCGTGCTGGCCCGGGCCGACCTCGGCCCCGCGCAGCGCCAGGTAGCTCGAGCGCAGGGCGGCGAAGGAGAACGCGACTGCGGCGATCCCCAGGGCGAGCGCCACGGGCACGCGCGCGCGGCGGGCCTCGATGCGCCGCAGCAGCCCGCGTCCGGCGACGAGCGCGATCAGGGGCGCCGGGATCACGAGCGCCTTCGCCGCCACGTACGGCGACTGCGTGTGGTTGCTGTAGAGGTAGATCGCCGCGCAGCCGACGAGCGCCGCGGTCGCCGCCAGGTCGCGGCGAAGCAGCTCCCGGACGACGCCGAAGATCACGACGGCGAGCGCGCCGTACGCCAGCAGGCGCGCCTGCGACATGTCGTGGGGCCAGAACCGGAAGTCCTCCTGCAGCCACACGCCGAAGGACTCGCGGACGCTCAGCGGCCCGGCCAAGTTGCCGATGTCCGCCTTCGGGATCGCGATCGTGGCTCCGGCCGCGCCTCCGCTCTGGGTGAAGAAGGTGTGGATCCGCCCGAAGTCGGCGAGGATCGCGGCGGCGAACACCGCGGCGCCGGCGCCCAGGGCCGGCAGCCGCGTCCGGACGTCGATCATCAGCGCCCGCGTCCCCGACCGCGCCAGCCGCAGCGCGAGCTCGGCCGCTCCCCACAGCACGAGGAACGCGCCCGGCCACGCGAGCCCCGTGTAGGAGTACGCGTAGACCATCCCGGCGAGGAGCACCGCCGCCGGGATCGCCACCTGCCACGGACGCGCGAAGCCCTCCCGCCGGCCGCGCCACACGAGGAGCACGAGCGCGAGGAGGAGCATCGCGAGGATCGGCTCCTTGTACGCCGCCTGGGCGTACCACGACGCGGAGAGGTAGAAGACCGCCGCCAGCAGCGCCACGAGCCAGCGCCGCAGCGGCGCGAGGTCGCGCAGCCCGCCGAGCGCGGTCAGGCCGGTCAGCACGGGCGTGGCGACGAGGAGCCCGTTGAACCCGGAGGCCAGGCTGACGCCGAGGCCCCGACCGAGCGTCGCGACGATCGCGTGCGGGCCGACCGGGTAGCCGGGGCCATAGGCGGTGAACGAGCGCAGCGCCGGGTCGCGCAGCCCCGCCGCGAGCAGCAGGTGACTCGCGGGGTCGTCGTTGAAGGAGACGCCCAGCAGCCCGACGCGCGCGTTCGCGACGAACGGGATCGCGGTCGCGGCGAGCACCAGCAGGCCGACGACCAGCGCCTCGACGGGCGGCCAGGAGGCGCGGCGCCCGACCCACAGCGCCGCGGCGACCAGAGCGAGGACGACGACGACCGCCGTCCACGCGTGCCCGGGGGCGCGGATGGCGACCTCGCAGGCGACGAGGAGGACGGCGAAGCCGACCGCGGGCGCGAGCCACGTCCACCCGAGCTCGCCGGTCAGCGCCCAGACGCCCCGACCGATGACGATCGAGGCAAGGCAGATCGCGAGCGCGGCGCCGTAGGTGCCGATCACCGATCCTCGCGCCGAAGCCCGAGGATCGACAGCAGGAAGCTCGAGAAGAACACCTGGATCCCGATGATGAGGAGCGAGGCGCCGAGCACGGCGAGGCGCTCCTCGGAGAGATGGCCGAAGCCGCGGCCGACCCACTTGGCGACGATCAGGCCGATCAGCACGACGCCCGCGAGCGCGATCGCGCCGCCCAGCCCCAGACCGTGCTCGAGCCGGAACCGGCCCCGCATGCGGTCGAACCAGCGGTCCTTCTCGCCCATGTAGTACGTGCCGTACGCGTGGGCGCACAGCCCGAGCGCGACGACCTGGGTGCCGACGATCATCAGCAGCGAGCCGGCGATCATCGCGTGGATGTCCCAGGTGCGGCCGAGGAGATCGATCCGCGTGAGGACCGTCACCGAGACGAGCGCCCCGAGCGCCGCCATGATCGCGCCGGGCAGGATGAACAGGTGCGTCGGGCTGTGGACGAGGAGGAAGCGCAGGTGGCGCCAGCCGTCCCGGAAGCTCGAGAGCTTCGACTCGCCGCCGCGCGGGTGGTACTCGATCGGCACCTGGCGGATGTCGAGCCCTTCCTTCGCCGCGCGGATGACCATCTCCGACGCGAACTCCATGCCGGTGGTGCGCAGCGCGAGCGTCGGCAGGACGTCGCGGCGCAGCGCCCGCATCCCGCAGTGGGCGTCGTTGACGCCGGTGCGGAAGAAGAGGTTCAGCACGCCCGTGAGCACCGGGTTGCCCACGTAGCGGTGCAGCCACGGCATCGCGCCCGGATGGATGTTGTCCATGCGGTCGCCC
>JAOPZQ010000549.1 GCA_025964075.1 Solirubrobacterales bacterium
CGGCCTACGTGGCGGCCACGCTCGCGGCGCTGCCCGGCTACGACGGCCTGCGCCGCGGCACGGTGCACCCCGTGGTCGACGCCCCCTATCCGGCGGCGAGCGCGTCGGGCGTGGGCACGCTTCGCCGGACCGGCGTCCGCCAGCGGATCGTGGCCATCGCGCTCGCGCCGGCGCGCGGCGCCATCTGCTCCCTGCTGACGTTCTCGAGCGCGCAGGCCGGGCGCGGACGGTACGTGGCGGCGCTGGCGCGGCTCGTGCGCACGGTGTTCGTGGGGCGGTGAGGCGGCGTTCCGCCGGCTTCGCCCCCGCCGAGCGGGGGAGCCGGTGCCGCCCCTAAGCCCGGTCCGGCCGCTCCGGGTACACGTCGTCGATCGTGGTCAACGCCCGGTAGGGCGCGCCGTCCGCGGCCGCCTGGATCGCCTCCGCGCCGCCGGCGAGCCGGTCGCAGACGACGAGGACGCCGCAGACCGAGAGCCCCTCGCCGCGGACCGCCTCGATCGCCTTGATCGTCGAGCCGCCCGTGGTGACGACGTCCTCGACGATCAGGCAGCGGTCCTCGGGGGTGAGCAGGGGGCCCTCGATGCGCCGGGAGAGGCCGTGGGCCTTGACCTCCTTGCGAACGAAGAAGGCCTTGGCGTCGGCGCCGCCGGCGAGCGCGGCGCAGGCGATCGGGTCGGCGCCCATCGTCATGCCGCCGACGGCGGTCGCGCCCCACTCGCGCGCGGCCGCGGCGACGAGCGGCGCCAGCGCGCGGAACCCGCCGGGCAGCAGGATCGCCCGCTTGACGTCGACGAGGTACTGCGCGATCCGGCCGCTCGTCAGGGTGACCTCGCCGATTACGAGCGCGTGCGCGCGGAGCTCGCGGACGAGGTCCGTACGAGCCTGGTGGACGGAATCTTCAGCGATCGGCATCCGGTGCCGAATCCTATGACGTGCTCTCGTCGGCTCTTCGCCTCACCGCGCTGGTGTGCGCCGCCCTCGTCGTCGTCTCGTTCGCGCTGTTCGCGCGCGACGAGGCTTCGGGCGCCTCCAAGCACCAGCAGCAGACGATCGTCGCCGGAGCGTCCAGCGTTCCGGGCGCCCCGGCGCAGCGCAAGCGCCACGGGCAGCCCCGGCGCTTCATCGACGACGCGGCGCGCACGCTCGAGACTCCGTTCGCCCACCTCGTCGACTCCTCGGACGGCTGGGTCACGCACGGAATTCCAGCGGTCCTAGGGCTGGCGCTGTACGGATTCGGGCTCGGCTTCCTCGCGCGCTACGCGCACGCCCGGACCTGACTCGAGCGCCGCCGGCAGCCCCGCGATGTCGTCGAACAGCTCCTGACGCCGATCGCGGGCGCGCAGGGCCACCGCGGGATGGAGCAGCGGGAACAGGGCGCGGCCGGCCTCATCGTGGACGAGCTTCCCCTTGGCCTCGGTCACCTTGAGGCCCGGCGCGAACCGGGCGAGCGCATGGCGGCCGAGCGGCACGATCACGTCCGGCTCGACGATCGCCAGCTCCTGCTCGAGCCACGGCCACGAGTGGGCGACCTCGGCGGCCCGCGGATCGCGGTTGCCGGGCGGACGCGCCTTGAGGACGTTCGTGATGTAGACGTCGTCGCGGGTCATCCCGACCGACTCGAGAAGCTCGTCGAGGAGCTTGCCGGCCGCGCCGACGAACGGGCGGCCGGTGCGGTCCTCCTGCGCCCCCGGCGCCTCGCCGACGAACATCACCCGCGCCCGTGCGGTCCCTTCGCCGGGGACCGCGTGCGTGCTCGTCTCGCAGGGCTCGAAGCCGCAGCCGTGGTGGCGGCGGATCTCGTCGCGGAGCGCCTCGAGTCGCTGTTCGCGGGTCATGCGGCGGCGCGGGTGACCGGAGCGCCCGACTGCCCGAGCAGCTCGCGCATCCGCAGCGCGGCGCGCGGCGCGTCGTCGGCGCGGTTGTTGTTGAACATCACGTGGACAGTTTCCGCCTGCGCGGCCAGGTCGCGCGCCCGGCCGGCGATCTCCTGCAGCTCGTCGTCCTCGTAGACCCAGCCGAAGCGCTCGGCGACCGTGCGCCCGCGGACGAAGCCCTCCGTGTTGCGACCGTGCGCGCGGAGGTAGGCGAGGTCGTCTCGGGTGACGGCGTCGATCGGCGGCATCATCGCGATGTGCCGGCCCTGGGGCGCGTCGACGCCGACCCACACGGCGCCGAGGTCGGCGATCTCCCCGAGCGTCCGCTCCACCGTCTTCGGCGAGACCCACGCGCGATGGCGCAGCTCGATCGCCACCGGGAACGGCGCCAGGCGATCGACCAGGTCGGCGAGCTCGGAGATCTCGTGCTCGCCCGGCGCGAAGGCGGGCGTCAGCTGGACGAGGAAGCTCGAGAGCTTGCCGGCGCGCGCCAGGGGCGCCATGGCCTCGAGCTGGCGCTCGGCGAGCTCGGCCTCGAGGGCCGGCGTCAGCCGGACGCGGCCGCGCGCGGTCGTCTCGGCCCGGTCCCGCAGGTCCACCGGCAGGGAGGACAGCGGCGCCGCGTGCCGCGAGAGCAGGCGGTGGAGCTTGACGTCGAACGTGAAGCGCTCGGGCGTCTCCTTCGCCCACCGCTCGACGCTCCGCTCCGCCGGTACCGCGTAGAACGTCGAGTTGACCTCGACTCCGTCCAGCCGCTGGGCGTACCACTCGAGCCGCTTGCGGGCCGGCAGGTCAGGCGGATACCAGCACTCGAGGAACCCCGGATCGCTCCAGCTCGCGGTGCCGACGACGATGTTGCCGGCCATGCATGCGGGCTACCCGGTCGCCGCGCCCGCTACCGGTAGACGTCCACCGTCGTGCCCAGCTTCACCCACGCGAACACCGTCGGCGCGTCCGCGTTGGGGATCCGCAGGCAGCCGTGGCTCGCCGCGTACGGAGGCACCTCCGGGTAGCCGTGGATCGCGTAGCCGCCGATGAAGTAGTTCGCGTCGAACATCGACTTGGCGTTCACTCCCGGCGTCTTCGAGTACACGTGGAACGTGCCGAGGATGGTCGGCGTCGACGGCTTGCCCGAGGACATGTGGTAGATCCGGTAGGGCGTCGCGCCGTTCAGCTCGACGAGCACCTGGCGCGACAGGTCGGCCTCGACGTGCCGGCCCTGCGACGGGTAGCGCGGCTTGAACGTGCCGACACCGCGAATCAGGCGCAGCAGGATCTGCTTGCTCACCGTCTGCACGCGGGTCATGCCGTTGACCTTGCGGTAGGCGAGGACGGCGCGGGCGGTCGAGTCGTCGTAGCGGCCGCTGCGCGAGACCGCGTAATGCAGGCCGGCGAGGCCCGCTTGCAGCAGGTCGACGATCGGCCCGCGGGAGCCGAAGGACACCTGCGGGCGCAGGACGCGGACGTGGGCGTTCTTCGCCACGCCCGTGCCGAGCGCCGGCGTCGCGCGGTGGCTGGCGCGGACGGTGATCAGGCCGGGCTTGGCGCTTCGGACCTGGAACGCGAAGCGGCCGTCCGTCGTCCCGGTCACGGGCAGGATGCTCAGGGTCCGCACGAGGAGCTTCCTGCTGCCGCGAAGCGCGCGGACGACGACCTTCTGGCCGGCCACGTACGGGCGGACCGTCCCGTGCACCGCGATCGCCTGGCCCGTCAGGGCGAGCTGGCTGCTCCCGGCGCGCACGAGCTTCGTCAGCTGCAGCGAGATCTGCGCCGGCGGCGGCGCGGGAGCCGGCGGCGGCGCGGTCGCGGGC
>JAOPZQ010000554.1 GCA_025964075.1 Solirubrobacterales bacterium
ACGCTAGGCGACACTCTTACCGCCACCTACTCTGAACGGCTGGACGCGACGACGTTCTGCTCGACGTGGAACAACACGGGTACCGGAACGCAGTCGATCGCGGGCAGCGGCGCCGTAACCGTGACGATCGCCAACACCGGTACGAACGACACCCTGACGATCACGGCTGTGGGTAGTAGCTGCGGTGGCACCGGGAACTTCAAGTTCGGTTCCGTCGCGCTCGGAGGCAACTACGTGAACGCCGACACGACCTACTCCGGTAGCGGCGGAAGCAAGTCGACGTTGACGTGGGATCCCGTCGCGCACACGCTGGCGATCATGCTGGGCACCCCGAGCGCGGCCGGGAACACCGGTATCGCCGCTGGCACCCCGACCTACACGCCGTCGGCCGCGCTCAAGGACCTTGCCGGGAACACGATCAGCGCGAGCGCGTTCACCGCGAGCGGGACCTCGCGTTTCTAAGCCGGCTACCGCGCCCGGCCCGCGCTCCGCATCTCGCTGAGGATCCGCTCGAGGCGCGGCTCCTGCTCCCGGTCGACGTGCGTCATCGCCGCCCCGATCGCAGGGTGCACGGCGGCGATCTGCGCGTGCATCTCATGGGCGACGGCGCGGTAGGACGGGTGGCCCTCGCGGCCCGAGCGCAGCTCGATCAGCTGCATCGCCTCGCGGGCGTTCAGGTCGAGGATGTAGCGGATCCGGTAGCCCAGGCAGAGCGCGTATGGCGCCGCGGCCTTCTGCCCCGCGTCGCTGAGCCGGTCGTAGGCGGCGTGCGAGATCTCGAGCGCGCGGCGGTACTCGTCGCCGCTCCCGGCGGCGTCGACCTCGTCGGGGACGCCCGCGCCGAGCGCGGGCGTCAGCGTCTGCCACTGGACGGTGAGCATCCGGTGGCGCTGCAGGTCGCGGAAGGCGCCGTAGTCGCTGACGATCTCGAAGCGGTAGCGGACCGCCTCGAAGCCCCGGCCCGGCCGGTGGCGGCGGTTGCGCCGGTCGCCGACGAGGTCGGCGAGCAGCGCCGCCCGGTCGTCGGCGCCGAGCGCCGCTACCGCGGAGAGCGTGCGCTCCTCGGATGAGCCGGCGGCCTCGAAGAGGAGCGCGGCGAGCAGGCGTTCCTCGTCGCCGTCGACGTGGACCAGACGGACAGACGGACCGTCGGCGGGCTCCTCTTCGAGGCCGAGCCTGTGCGCCCAGCGCCGGCCGGCCGCCTCGCGCGCGCGGAGGTACGACACCCACTCGCCCCCGCGATCGGGACGCTCGACCCGCGTGACGAACGACGGCATCACCGCCTGGACGGCTTCGAGGATCCACCGGCCGTAGCGCTGCGCCTCGGGCAGCGGGTGGGCGAGGAGGTGGAGGATCAGTTGCTCGTAGGTCTGGCCGGTGGCGTAGACGCCCATGTGCGAGAGCGAGCTCGCCGGCAGGAGCCCGCGCAGGAGGTCGAGCGCCTTGGCCTTGCACGCGCGCGCGTGGGCAGCGGGCGCCTCGCCGTCGGCCAGCGGGAACTCGTCCTGTGCCCAGGCGATCACGCGAGGGAGCGCGGCGGAGTAGATGCCGAAGAGCTCGTCCATCGCCGCCTCGTAGTCGGGCCCGAGCTCGGGGTCCCGGTAATAGCGATACCGGCCCGCGGCATCCATCGGCGCGTCGTAGGCGATGTAGCGCGTGGACTGCTCCAGGTAGGCGGCGAGGCGAGGCCGCTGCAGGACCTTGGTGACCACGTTCGAGACCCACTCACAGGCGATGTGCGCGCCGCCGAGTTGCGCCACGGAGTCGTCGCCGTAGCCGAGGAAGATCCGCTCGTAGAGCTCGGCCGCCCGCTTCCCCTCGCCGCCCTCGGGCACCGGCGGCGCCTCCGGCAGCGAGTCCGCGAACTCGTCGAGGAACAGTCGCCGCAGCGTCCCCGGGTAGCGCGAGTAGCGTGCGAACAGCGCTCCCTTCACCGTCTCCGGAAGCGCCGTCAACGCGAACACGGGCCGGTCGAGGTTCGTCACGTGCGGCGCGAGCCGCGCCCTCTCCTCGCTGCTGAACGACTCGACCGGGTAGTCCATGGGGGCGCCGGATGGTAGCGCCGGGGCCGGAGGCCTCAGGCCCGGCGCGTCCGCTCCTCGTCCTCCGGCGTGACGACGCCCGCGGGGAGCTTCCACTTGCGCCCTCCGGGCCGCTCGTCCTCGTCGGGCCACTCCCCGTGCTCGTCGAAGTACGCGCGCGCCGCGTCCTCCTCGCGGCGCTCCTCCTCGCCCTTGACGCCGAACCGGAAGAGCAGGTTGAAGAGGAGGATCGACAGGCCCGCGCCGGTGAACAGAGCCCAGCCCTCGACCCGGGTGTCGCTTGGAGCGACGCACAGGACGACGATGCCTGCCGCTACGAGCAGGCCCGGTATCCAGTAGCGGACGACGCTCACCTCACCATCTAGACTACGCCCCCGCGCCGAGCCCTCAAGCTACCCGGCGTTCTCCGGGTGCCCGGTCGACTGCGTCCCCTCGCCGGCGGCGCCCTCGCTGGTGCCGGGCTCGTCGGCGTCGTCGTGCTCTCGGACCAGGGGCTCCTGCTCGAGGTCCGAGCCTTCGCCCGGGCCCTCGGTGGTGCTCGGATCGTGGTCGGGGGGCGCTTCCTCGGGGTAACCGCCGGTGCCTGGTTCGCGGCCTTCCATCCTGGACCGGTACCCGGCGGCCAGGGCGGGAAAACTTGACCCGATGCCTCGACGGGCGCGCCGGTTCGCGCTACAAACGGCCTCACGCGAATGGAGGAGAGCCCGTCATGACCCTCGCCGCCCTGGACTCGCTGTCCTACGAGCAGGCGTGTGCCGAGCACCGGTGGGAGGTGCCCGAGCGCTACAACATCGCCCGGGACGTCTGCGACAAGCACCCGCGCGAGAAGCTGGCGATGGTCTGGGAGGACTGGCAGGGGAACGAGCGCCGGGTGAGCTGGGGCGAGCTTCAGGATCTCTCGAACCGGTTCGCCAACGTCCTCCGGAATCACGGCGTGGAGCGCGGCGACCGCGTGGCATTGCTGCTGTCGGCCACGCCGGAGACCGCGGCGGCCTTCTTCGGCACGTGGAAGATCGGCGCGATCCTCCTCTCGATGTCCGTCCTCTACGGCGACGAGGGCATCAAGCACCGCATCACGGACTCGCAGGCGAAGGTGCTCGTCACCGACGCCGACAACGTCCACCGGATCGACCCGGCGCTCGTCGAGGAGATCATCGTCCTCGACGAGAACCTCCTCGCCGAGGGGGAGCCGACCTTCGATTGCGTCGACACGGCGGCCGACGACCCGGCCCAGCTCTACTACTCCTCGGGCACCACCGGCCTGGCCAAGGGCATCCTCCACGCGCACCGCTACCTCCTCGCGCACGAGGAGTTCATCTACTGCCACGACGTGCAGGACGGCGAGCTCTTCCACGGCATGGGCGAGTGGGCGTGGGCGGCGGGCATCGCGCCCCTGCTCGGCCCGTGGCGGTTCGGCGCCACGCAGCTCGTGTACCGCCGCGAGGGCGGCTTCGATCCGGAGAAGCAGCTCGCGTTCCTCTCCAAGCACCGCGCCACGAACGTGTTCACGACACCGACGGCGATGCGGGCGATGATGGCCGTCGGCGATGCCGGCGAGCGCTTCCCGCAGCAGTTCCGGATCGTGTGCAGCGCCGGCGAGCCCCTCAACCCAGAGGCGATCCGCTGGTTCCGGGAGCAGTACGGGCTCACGGTGCTCGACTACTACGGCCTCACGGAGTCCTATCCGCTGTGCGCCAACTTCCCGTTCATGGAGGTTCGCGAGGGGTCGATGGGCAAGCCGATGCCGGGCTGGGACGTGCAGATCCTCGACGAGGACGAGCGGCCGGTCGAACCGGGCGAACGCGGCGAGATCTGCCTGCGCGCGCGGTCGAACCCGCACTATCCGCTCGGCTACTGGAACAACCCGGAGGCCAGCCAGGAGACCTTCGGCGGCGAGTGGTTCCACACGAAGGACGCCGCCCGACAGGACGAGGACGGCTACGTGTGGTACGAGGGTCGCGCCGACGACGTGATCATCTCCGCCGGCTACCGGATCGGACCCTTCGAGGTCGAGTCGGCGTGCATCGAGCATCCCGCCGTGCGCGAGGCCGCCGCCGTCGCCTCGCCGGACGAGCGACGCGGGTTCGTGGTGAAGGCCTTCGTGGTGCTCGCGGCCGGCCACGAGCCCACCGACGAGCTGGCGGACGAGATCAAGCGCTACGTCCGCGAGCACCACTCCGCCTACGCCTACCCGCGGCGGATCGAGTTCGTCACCGACCTGCCGAAGACGCTGACCGGGAAGATTCGCCGGATCGAGCTGCGACAGCAGGAGGCGGAGCGGGCGGGCTGATCCGCCCCAGGTTCTACGGCGAGCGGAACGCGGTGCGGTAGGGCTCGCGCGTCCAGGTCTCGGCGAGGCGCACCACGACCGCGGCCGACGCCGCCATCTCCTGCACGGAGGCCCACTCCCGGACCGAGTGGTAGTCGTGGCCGCCGTCGAAGAGGTTCGGCGTGGGCAGCCCCATCGCGCTGAGCCGGGAGCCGTCGGTGCCGCCGCGGATCGGGGCGCGAAGCGGCTCCACGCCCTCGGCGCGCAGCGCCTCGGCGGCGGCCTCGGTCACCTCCGGGAACGACTCGATGTACCGGTGCATGTTCGGGTACTGCTGCCGGCTCTCGATCTCGAGCCGGGCGCCGGGCGCCGCGGCGACGACGTCCTCGGCCGTCTCGCGAAGCAGCGCGAGATGACCTGCGAGCAGCTCGTCGTCGAAGTCGCGGGCGATCACGCGCAGCTCGGCGCGGCCCGCGTGGCCGGAGATCTCGTAGGGGTGGAGGAAGCCCTCACGCTCCTCGGTCGCCTCGGGCGCGAGGCCGGGCGGCAGCGCCGCGAGCGTGCGGCCGGCGAGGCGCAGCGCGTTCACGAGCTTGCCCTTGGCCGTGCCCGGGTGGATCTCGACGCCGTGGAACGTGAGGACCATCTCGGCGCCGGAGAACGTCTCGTCCTGGAGCTGGCCGAGCCTGCTGCCGTCGACCGTGTAGGCGCAGCGCGCGGCGAAGCGCTCGAGGTCGAACAGCGTCGCGCCGTGTCCGATCTCCTCGTCCGGCGTGAAGCACACCCGCAGATCCGGTCGCGGCAGCTCCGGGTGCGCGGCGAGGTGGTGGACCGCGGTCATGATCGCCGCGACGCCCGCCTTGTCGTCGGCGCCGAGCAGCGTGTCGCCCGAGCTCGTGACGAGGTCGAAGCCGACGCACGCCTCCAGGTCGGTGAGCTCGACCGGGTCGAGTACCGTGCCGCCGCGGGGCAGCTCGATCCGGCCGCCGTCGTAGCCGCGATGGACGAGCGGCTCGACGCCGGCCCCCGGCGCGTCCGGACTCGTGTCCATGTGGGCGATGAGGCCGATCGCCGGCGTCTCCGCGTCGGCCGTGGACGGCAGGGTCGCGTAGACGTAGCCGTGCTCGTCGAGCTCGGCGTCCTCGAGGCCGATGTCGTGGAGCTCCGAGACGAGCAGGCGGCCGAGCTCGAGCTGGCCCGGGGTGCTCGGGCTGCGCTCGCGGTCGCGCGTGGACTGCGTGTCGACGCGGACGTAGCGCAGGAAGCGCTCGAGGACCTCGTCGGCGAGGGAGGACGCGAGGGGAGTGGTGAAGCTCAGAACAGTCCGCCAAACGCCTTCCCGGCGTGACCCACGAGGTGGAACAGCGGCCCGGGCACGATGCCGAGGACGACGGACGCCGCGCCGAACACCAGCGCGACGATCGCGAGCTCCGGATAGCGCGTCGTCTCGGCGGCGGTCTCCGCGCCGGCCATCGCCGGACGCACCGCGGGCACGGGCGGCGTCGCCTCGGGCGCCTCGCGCATCCACATCGCCGCGATGACGCGCAGGTAATAGGCGAGCGAGATCATCGAGCCGACGACGATGACGATGCCGAGCCACGCGTAGTTGCCGTCGACGAGCGCGTCGATCAGGTAGATCTTGCCGATGAACCCCGCGGTCGCCGGGATGCCGGCGAGCGAGAGCATCGCGATCGTCAGCGGCCAGGCGAGCAGCGGGCGCGACGCGCCGAGGCCCGCGACCGACCGGATGTCGTCGCGCCACGGGGTCTCGCGCTCGCGCGCGACGACGACCGCGAACGCCGCGAGGTTCATCGCGAGGTACACGGCGAGGTAGAAGACCGTCGCCTTGACGCCGAGCTGGGTCCCGACGACGACGCCGCCGAGCATGTACCCGGCTTGCGCCACCGAGGAGTAGGCGAGCATCCGCTTGAGCGAGGACTGGCCGAGCGCGCCGACGTTGCCGACGATGATTGTCACCGTGGCCAGGGCGGCGAGCGCCGGGCCCCACGTGTCCTGGGTCCCGATCAGCGCGACGTCGAAGAAGCGCAGGAAGATGCCGAGCGCCGCCGCCTTCGTCGCCACCGCCATGAACGCCGTGATCGGCGTCGGAGCGCCCTCGTAGACGTCGGGCGTCCACTGGTGGAACGGCGCGACCGAGGCCTTGAACGCCAGGCCGACGAGGACCAGCGCGACGCCGGTGAGGAGCAGCGGATCGGTGGCGATGCTGCCGCTGGAGATCGCCTGGCCGATCGGCCCGAAGTCGGTCGAGCCCGTGGCGCCGTAGATCAGGGCGAGGCCGTAGACCAGCGTGGCGGAGCCGACCGAGCCGACGATCAGGTACTTGAGCCCGGACTCCAGGGACTGCTCGGTGCGCAGCTCGCTCGCGCAGAGGACGTAGAGCGGGATCGAGAGCAGCTCGAAGCCGACGAACAGCGTGATCGTGTTCTGGGCGCTGACGAGCACCGCCATCCCCATCACGGAGAAGAGGAGCAGCGCGTGGAGCTCGCCGTGCCCCGCCTCCTCGACCGCGCGGGAGCGCCACGCGAGCAGCACGGTGGCGATGCCGGCGGTACCGAGCAGGAGGTCGAGGACGAACGCGAGGTCGTCCATCCGGAGCGCGCCCGCGACGATCGAGGCGCTGTGGTGGAAGCGCCAGATGCTGAGGCCGACGAAGGCGCCGAAGGCGACGATCGTGAGCAGGGGCACGAGCACCGCGCGCACGAACCGCGAGCCGAACAGGCCGACGAGGAGCGTCAGCGTCCCGCCGCCGGCGAGGGCGAGGAGCGGCGACAGCGAGCGCCAGTCGATGTGCGGGCCCTTGAGATGGGCGGCGGCGAGGATCATCGGGTGGCTGTCACCTGGCCCCCGTTTCCGACGATCGTCTTCACCGTCGGATCCGACTTGCGCAGCGCCACCTGCGGATACACCGCGATCGCGATGATCGCCGCCACGAGCGGCACGATGATCAAGCCGTCGCGCCACGACATCTCGCGCGACTCCGTCCTCGGCCCGGGCCGGTTGTGCATCATCCGGATGTAGGCGCGCAGCATGTAGACGCTGGCGAGCACCACGCCGGTGGCCGCGACGAACGCGATCACGATCTTGGACTGGAAGACGCCGAGGAGGATCAGGAACTCGCCGACGAAGTTCGACGAGCCCGGCATCGCCAGCGTGGCGAAGGCGACGACGAGGAAGACGGTAGCGAGCACGGGCGCCCGGAACGCCGTGCCGCCCATGTCACGCAGGTCCTCGGAGCCGCCGTGCCGCATCGCGACGAGGGCGATGATGAAGAAGAGCGGCGCGGTCACGAGGCCGTGGTTCACCATCTGGAGCAGCGCGCCCTGGGCGCCGGTCTGCCGGAAGGCGAAGATGCCGAGCACGATGAAGCCGAGCTGCGCCACGGACGAGAAGCCGACGATCAGCCGCGCGCGCGTCGTCGTGAACGCCATCGCCGAGCCGTAGAGGATCGAGCCGAGGGCGATCAGCATGATCAGCTCCTGGTAGTGGTGGCTCGCATGGGGGAAGAGCGGCAGCACGATCCGGAGGAACCCGTAGGCCGCGACCTTCGAGAGCACCGAGGAGAACGCGGCGAGCGCCGGGATCGGCATCGCCTCGTACGCGTCGGGCATCCACCCGTGGAGCGGGAACGCCGGCATCTTCACGAGGAAGGCCGCGGCGAAGCACAGGAAGATCCAGTCCTGGGAGCCGTTCGAGAGCGGCAGCTTCTGGAGCTCCGAGAGGGCGAACGTCAGCGACCCCCCGGCGGGCTCGGCGGTGACGCCGGTGGCAACGGCCGCGGCGAGCATGAGCAGCGAGCCGACGAGCGTGTAGATGAAGAGCTTCATCGTCGCCCGCAGCCGGTTCTCGCCGCCCCACACGCCGGTGAGGAAGTAGAACGGCACGAGCATGAGGTCGAAGAACGCGACGAACAGGATCAGGTCCTGCGCGCAGAACGCTCCGAGCACGGCCGACTCCGCGAGGGCGAGCTGGAGGTAGAACAGGCCGGGCCGGGGCCATTCGCGCAGGTTGGCGAACGCGATCGCCGCGAGGAAGATCACGGCGGTCAGCAGGACGAGGAAGACGTTCAGGCCGTCGAGGCCGAGCTTGTAGTGGATGCCCAGCGCCGAGATCCACATCCGGTCGGTCACGAACTGCAGGCCCGAGTCCCCGGTGTGGAAGCGGATCACGTAGTCGATCGCGATGCCCAGCGCCGCGAGCGCGCCGAGCAGCGCGACGCGCCCGGGCCACCGGCCGGGCGCCAGCGCGCCAAGCAGCGCGGCCGCGGCGGGGAGCCAGATCAGGATCGAGAGCGTCATGACGACTGGATCAGGAAGTAGAGGCCGACGACCGTCAGGCCGAGGAGCAGGACCGCCGCGTAGTAGCGCACGAGGCCGGCCTGGAGGCTGCGCACGGCGGCCGAGCCGACGCGGACGATGCCGGTCGTCCCGCCGACGAGCGTGCCGTCGACGAACAGCCGCTCGAACGTCGACTGGGCGAAGCGTCCGAACGCGGTGGCCGGCCGCAGGAACAGCAGGTCGATCGCCTCGTCGAAGTACCACTTGTTGACGAGGAACCGGTGCAGGGCCGGCACGCGCTCGCGCAGCCGCGTGGCGAAGCCGGGGTTCTGCACCCAGATGCGGTAGGCGATCGCGATGCCGATGAGGCCGAACGCGGCGCCGACGACGAGGCCGAGCCAGGCGCCGGCGGTCGAGGGCTCGAGGTGGGTGAACCTCGAGTCGCCGAAGGCGGGCTCGAGGAACCGCGAGATCGCGTTGTCGACCTTGGGGATCTGGATCAGCCCGCCGACCGTGGCGAGCAGCGCCAGCGCGCCCATCGCCCCCTTCATCGGCCACTCGCGCTCGGCGATGTGGTGCTCGGGGCCGGGGAAGCCGACGTCGGTGTCCTCCTCCTCGCCCGTCGCCGGGTTGCGCGGCGGCTCGACGTGGGCGATGTGCCCGTGCTCGAGCTCGAGCGCCTCGGGCACCGGGTCGCCGAGGAACGCGCGGAAGATCATCCGGAACGTGTAGACCGCCGTCATCAGCGCGCCGAGGTACCCGAGCACGGTGAAGATCCACCACGCCCCGCCGCGGGTCGCGTCGAAGGCGAGGATCTCGTCCTTCGAGAGCCAGCCCGAGAACGGCGGCACGCCCGAGAGCGCGAGGCCGCCGATGATGAAGCAGGCGAACGTGAACGGCATCGCCCGGCGGAAGCCGCCCATCCGGTCGAGCGACTGCTCGTTGGCCATCGCGGCGATGACCGAGCCCGCGGCCATGAAGAGCAGCGCCTTGAAGAAGGCGTGCGTCATCAGGTGGAACAGCCCCGCGGCGTAGGCGCCGCTCGAGACGCCCATGATCATGTAGCCGATCTGGGACATCGTCGAGTAGGCGATGACGCGCTTCAGGTCGGTGACGACGAGGGCGATCGTCGCGGCGATGAGCAGCGTCGCGCAGCCTCCGATCGCGCCGACCGTGGCCGCGGCCTGGGCGTGCTCGAACAGCGGGTGCATGCGCGCGATCAGGTAGACGCCGGCGGTGACCATGGTCGCCGCGTGGATCAGGGCCGAGACGGGAGTCGGGCCCTCCATGGCGTCGGGGAGCCAGGTGTGGAGCGGCACCTGGGCCGACTTGGCGAAGGCGCCGACGAGCAGCAGCAGCATGCCGGCGACCAGCGCGCCGTGGTGCGAGGCGCCGAGCGTGGGGGCCTGCTTGAACGTCGCGAGGAAGTCGAGCGTATGGCTGTGGCGGAAGATGAAGTACGTGCCGAGCACGAGCCCGACGTCGCCGACGACGTTGATGACGAACGCCTTGATGCCCGCGCGCGTGGCGGTCGTCCGGCGGTACCAGAACGAGATCAGCATGTACGACGCGGCGCCGACGAACGCCCAGCCGACGATCAGGATCAGGAAGTTGCCGGCCAGGACCAGCAGCAGCATCGAGAACACGAAGTAGTTCAGGTAGCCGAAGAACCGTGCGTAGCCGCGGTCCGAGCCCATGTAGGCGACCGAGTACAGGTGGATCAGCGTCGAGACGCCGCTCACCACCAGGCACATGAAGACCGACAGCGGGTCGACCAGGATCTGCAACTTGGCGTCGATGCCCCCGGTCACCGCGTAGTTCCACAGCGAGGACGTGAGCTGGCGGTGCTCGACGGGATGGTTGCGCAGGGAGAAGAACGCGCCCACGGACGCGACGAACGCGAGGCCGATCGCGAGCGTGCCGATCCAGCCGGGCATGCGGCCCCGCCATAGCCGGAAGCCCGTGCCGATGATCACGGTCCCCGCCAGCGGGCAGGCGAGGATCAGCCACCCCCAGGTCGTGGTCGCCATCAGCCCTGAAGCTCCCGCAGCTCGTCGACGTCGATCGGCAGCCGGCGCCGGTACATCGCGACGATGATCCCCAAACCGACCGTGACCTCGCAGGCGGCGACGACCAGCACGATCAGCGCGAAGATCTGCCCGTCGTGGTTGCCCCACATGCGGGCGAAGCCGATCAGCGCGAGGTTCGCGGCGTTCAGCATCAGCTCGAGGCAGAGCAGGATCACCAGCGGGTTGCGCCGGATCAGCACGCCGGCGGCGCCGATGCAGAAGATCAACGCCGACACCGCGAGGTACCAGCCGATGTTCACCAGCCGCCCCGATCCTTGCTCGGCGCGTGCTCGGGCACGGTCGGGATCGGCTCGCGGTCCGTCGCCCCGGCCGCCGGCAGCTGGACGCCCTGGCGGCCGCCGACCGCCTCG
>JAOPZQ010000581.1 GCA_025964075.1 Solirubrobacterales bacterium
CGTGCCCCCGCCCGAGCGGCTGATCACCCGCCGCCGCTGGCTCCGCGGCGTCGCGATCACCGAGTACTACTCGACTCCCGAGCCCCTGTTCAGCGGGCGGCTCGTCCGCGCGCCCGGACTGCCCGGCCGGCA
This sequence comes from Solirubrobacterales bacterium, assembly GCA_025964075.1. GTDB lineage: Bacteria > Actinomycetota > Thermoleophilia > Solirubrobacterales > Solirubrobacteraceae > JAOPZQ01. Next base: position 133 of record JAOPZQ010000581.1, read on the forward strand.
CCACGTGGACTGGCTCTACTCCTCGCAGGGCATGGCGATGGAGGGCGACGGCATCGACGCCGCCGGCCATCACGCCCACATCGCGGCGTTGGGCGCCGGCGGCTGGGTCAACGCCCGCGGCCATCGCACCCGTCCCGGCCGCTGCGCAGGCGACTGGAGCGCCGGCCGGCCGGTGTGGCTCGAGGGCGGCTGGCGCAACGCGCGCCACGAGGTCACCTATCCGCTCGCCGGCGGAGGGTGGACCAACGGCCGCGGCGTGCGGAGCCTCGGTTACCGCGGCGTCACGTTCTCGCCCGGCTCGTCGATCCCCCTCGCCCCCTACCGCACGCTCGCGGTCGATCCACGGCTCATCCCCCGCGGCAGCCGCGTGTTCATCCCCTTCTACCGCCGCAACGGCCTGGGCAGCGGCTGGTTCGTCGCCGGCGACACGGGCGGCGCGATCATCGGCCGCCACCTCGACGTCTACCGCCCACCCCCGACGAGCCTCTCCGACGTCGGCCGCTACCTGCGCAACGAGCGCGTGCTCGTCGTGCCGCCGGGGGCGTGAGCGGGGCGCGGAACGAACTCGCCGAACGGGCATTAGGGTTGTCCAGATGGGACGGAACGTGCGCCTGCGGGAGCTGCTCGTCGGCATCGAGGGCCTCGCCCTGCTCCGCCATCTCTACGACGGGTCCGACGAGGCCGCCGGCCAGAGACTGAGCGAGGTCCGCCGGCTGCTCGAAGACGACGCGTTCCTCGCCGGCGAGCGCGTCCGCGAGGCCGACGCCCGCGCCGGCTACCGGGCCTGGTCGGAGAACTACGACGAGCCGGGCAACCCGATCATCGCCATCGAGGAGCCGGCGATCCACTCCCTGGTCGACTCGCTCCCTCCCGGCCCGGCGCTCGACGCCGGGTGCGGCACCGGCCGCCACGCCCGCCATCTCGTCGATCTCGGCCACGAGGTCCTCGGCGTCGACCTCACTCCGGAGATGCTCGTGCGGGCGGCTGCGAACGTTCCCGAGGCGCGCTTCGTCGAGGCCGACCTCCGTTCGATCCCCGCGGACGACGAGCAGTTCGACCTCGTCGTCTCCGGCCTGGCGCTCGCCCACCTCGCCGATCTCGACGTCGGCGTGGCGGAGCTCGGCCGGGTGCTGAGGCCGGGCGGTCATCTCGTGATCTCGGTCCTCCACCCCTTCCAGGCGCACCTGGGCTGGCAGGCGCCGTTCGCGGACGCCGACGGCGATCGGGGCTTCGTCCGCGAGCACTCCCACACGCACGCCGACTACCTCGACGCCTTCCGCGCCGCCGGCCTCGACCTCCACCGCTGCGTCGAGCCGGTCCTCGGCCCCGATCAGGTCCGCGCGAAGCGCCGGGCGTTCGGGAGCATCCCCGAGGCGACCACCCAGGCCTACGAGGGCCTGCCGGGCGTCCTCGTGTGGGACGTCGTGAAGACGCCGCTTAGGGCGCGGTGAGGCCGAGGATCAGCTGCGCCGTCTCGCGCGCTCGACTGCGTCGGCGAGCACCGCGTCGCTGACCTCGCCGTCGAGCGGCGGCCCGGAGCCTCCGCGGTGCGCTGGCGTGAACGTCGGGGGCAGGCTACGGCCACCCGGCCCCGGGCGCGGGCGCCCGCGCGGTCAGCACCTGGCCGGTCGGCGGCCCGTCGAACATGTTCGCCGGGCCGTTCCACTCGGCCGCCAACATGAACAGGGTCCGACCGTCGGCGCCGCCGAGCATGCAGGCGAAGCCGCCTCGGTCGAGCGGGATCGTCTGCAGCACCTCGCCGCCTTCGCGCACCCGCTGGCAACGCCGGTTGGGGACGTCCCCGTACCAGACGGCGCCCTCCGCGTCGATGCAGATGCCGTCGGGGACACCGTCGCCCAAGTTCGCCCACACCCGGCGGTTGGACAGGCCCGCGTCGGCGCCGATGTCGAACGCCGTCAGCCTCCGCCCGTAGGACTCGGCGACGATCAGCGTCGAGTTGTCGGGCGTCACGGCCATGCCGTTGGGGAACTCGACGCCGTCGGCCACCTGTCGCGCGGAGCCGTCGGGCGCGAGCACGGCCACGATCCCCGGGCGCACCTCCCCGCCGGCCATGAGGTCGAAGCCGGCGCCGTTGACGTAGGCGTTGCCGCGGCCGTCGACGACGATCTCGTTCCAGCTGTAGTCGCTGAGGCCGGTGATGTCCGCGTGGGTCACGAGGGACCCGTCGGGCTCGCGGCGAAGCAGCAGCCGCTCGGGCCCCGAGACGACGAGCAGACGCCCGTCGGGGAGCCAGTCGATCGAGAACGGGATCGTCGTGGGGACACGCGTGACGACCTCGCTCGTGCCGTCGAGGTCGAGCGCGATCACCTCCTGCGCGCCCCAATTGGAGAACCAGAGACGGTCCTCGTGCCAGCGCGGCGACTCGCCGATCACGAGGCCGGTCTTGAGGATCTGCGGTTCGGGCATGGGGCGCCTCTCGTCGGTCGGAACTCGGTGCCACGTTCTCCGCCAGTACTGGACGGTACAGTACTACACCGGGTAATCGGTACCTTCT
>JAOPZQ010000616.1 GCA_025964075.1 Solirubrobacterales bacterium
CTCGCGTTAGTCTCGGATCAGCGCGAGGACCTCGTCGCGCCGGCGCTCCATGTCCTCGCGGGACACGAGCGACTCGAGGCACAGCCGCAGCAGCGGCTCGGTGTTCGAGGGCCGGACGTCGAAGTGCCAGTCGGGGTAGTCGACGGAGATGCCGTCGAGCTTCGAGATCTCCGCGTCGGAGTAGCGCTCCTCGATCTGCGCCATCTTCGCCTGCGGATCGCCGACCTTGGAGTTGATCTCGCCGGAGATGAAGTACTTCGAGCGGTAGGCCTCGAGCAGGTCGCCGAGGCGGGCGTCCTCGACCGACAGGAGCTCGAGGACGAGCAGCGCGGGCAGGGTGCCGGAGTCGGCGTTGTAGAAGTCGGCGAAGTAGTAGTGGCCGGAGACCTCACCGCCGAAGATCGCGCCGGTCTCGCGCATGCGGGCCTTGAAGAACGCGTGGCCGACCCGGTTCACGAGCGGCGTCCCGCCGGCCGCCCGGACCGTGTCGGGGACGGCGCGGCTCGCGCGCACGTCGTAGAGGATGGTCGCGCCGGGACGCTTGCGCAGCAGCGCCTGCGCCAGCAGGGCGGTGAGGAAGTCGCCGGCCACGAACTCGCCTCCGCCGTCGATGAAGAAGCAGCGGTCGGCGTCGCCGTCCCAGGCGATGCCGAGGTCGGCGGCGGTCTCGCGGACCTTCTCGACGATGAAGCGCCGGTTCTCCTCGAGCAGCGGGTTCGGCTCGTGGTCGGGGAACTCCCCGTTCGGCTCCCAGTAGTGGGCCTCGTAGCCCACGCCGAGCCGGTCGAGCAGCGGCCCGACCATCGGCCCGGCCATCCCGTTGCCCCCGTCGACGACGAGCGACAGATCGCGGTTGATCGCATCGGGATCGATCGCGCTGAGCGCGCGCTGGTGGAAGTCGTCCCAGACGTCCACCTCCTCCACGCGGCCACCGCCCGGGGGCTCGCCGAGGCCCTCCTCGATATGCCGGCGCACGTCCTGGATCCCCGCGTCGCCGGAGAGCGCGAGCGCGCCCTCGCGGACGAGCTTGGCGCCGGTGTAGGCCTTCGGGTTGTGCGAGGCCGTGCACATCAACCCGCCGTCGAGCTCGCGGTAGCCGACGAAGAAATACAGCATCTCGGTCGCCACCATGCCGGCGTCGAGGACGGTCGCGCCCTCCGCCGTCATGCCCTCGCGATAGCGGCCGGCCATCTCGGGCGCCGAGAGCCGCATGTCGCGGCCGAGGCCGATCCGCAGGTCGTGCGCCGGCTTGCCCGCGAGGTCCGCGAGCACGCGAACGAACGCCCGCCCGATGAGCTCGGCGATGTCGCCGTCCATCTCGTCGGGATAGATCCCGCGGATGTCGTACGCCTTGAAGATGTCGGGGGAGATCGTGGTCATGACGCGGGCGACTCTATCTTTCCCCCGTGGCGCAGCCGCTGATCCGCGGATTCGTGGAGGACCTCGCCCGGGTCCTCGAGCTGCCCGACCCCGTCGTGGAGTTCGGCTCGCTCCAAGTCGAACCCGGCCAGGACGGCGACCTGCGGCCGCTGTTCGCCGGGCGGCCGTTCACGGGCACGGACTTCCGCGCCGGGCCGGGGGTCGACCGTGTCGAGGACCTCCGGCGCCTGTCGTTCGCCGACGGCGAGGTCGGCACCGCCCTGTGCCTCGACACGCTCGAGCACTGCGAGGACCCCGTCGCCGCCTGCCGCGAGCTCGCCCGCGTGACCGCCCCCGGCGGCGTCTGCGTCATCTCCTCGGTGATGCTGTTCGGCATCCACGGCTACCCGAGCGACTACTTCCGCTTCACGCCGGAGGGGTTCCGCTCGCTGCTGTCAGGCTTCGAGCAGGTGTGGGTTACGGGCGTGGGGGATCCCGAGATCCCGACGCAGATCCTCGGGGTGGGGGCGCACGGCCGGCCGCTGCAGCTCTCGCTCGACCGCCTCCCGAGACTCGCCGCCGCCCAGGAGCGGTGGGATCGCGCGGAGGGGATGGTTCGCGTCGGACCGTTCCGGATGCGGCCGCGCGAGGTGCTCGGGGCGCTGGCGCGCGAGGGCGCGCGGATCGCGCGCGAGCGGGTCAGCGGTCGAGCGGCACGCGGAGCGCGTTGATCGTCATCGCCAGCATCTCGTAGTGGCCGACGAGGAGGCAGAGCTCGATCGCCTGGCGGTCGTCGGGCAGCTCGGCGCGTAGCGCCGCCCACGCCGGATCGCTCAGCGTCCTCTCGGCGTGCAGCTCGTCGACGGCTCGCAGGAGCGCGACCTGCCGCGGCGTCCACCCCGGCGCGTCCGGGCCCTCGGCGACGCGGGCGATCTCCTCGTCCGACAGGCCGACCCGGCGGCCGATCCGCTCGTGATGGTCGCGCTCGTAGGCGCAGCGGCAGTTGTCGGAGACCCGGAGGATCACCAGCTCGGTGTCCTGCCGGGGCAGCGTGCCGCCGGGCATCAGGCGCCCGGCGAAGCGCATCCAGGCGCGGAAGAGACGCCGGTGACGGGCGAGCGTCGTGAAGATGTTCGGCGCGCGGCCGCCGACCACGCGGCCGGCGACCCCCGTGATCACGGTGTTCACCAGGCCGATGTCGGCGCGGCGGCCGGGCCGGACGCGGGGTGGGGCGGCCGTCATGGCTTCCTCCGTCATGGTCGGCCGATCCGCACGGTCGTGGCGAAGGTCCGGGCGCCGACCAGCCGGGCGGCCAGCGTGAACTCCTGGACGCTGTTGCTCGGCCCGAGCGGCACCTGGAGGTGCAGGCGTCCCGCGGCGTCGGCGAGCGCCACCGTGCGGACGCCGCGGATCGTGACCGCGTAGCGGGTGCCCGGCGCGTATGCCGGCGGGGTGACGACACTCGCCGACCCGCTCCCGTGCAGGGTGAAGCCCTGGCCGCTCGCGTCGTCGAGCTCGCTGAAGGCGCCGGCGGCCCGGTGCATCGCGACGCTCCAGCCGTAGACGGCGTACCGGGCGTCGCCCGAGCGATAGGAGAACGGGGCGGAAGCGGCGGGCGCCTGCGCGAACGCGGCCATGATCGCCGGCAGCGCCGAGCGGAGGTCGCGCTGCCAGTAGGCCGCGGAGTGCGTCCCCGAGCCGTAGTCCTGCCACGTGTGCGCGATGCCGAGCCCGTCGAGGCGACCGTGGAACGAGACGCTCATCGCGTGCACGCCGGACTCGATCGGGTCGAACAGCTTCGCCGGCGAGTCGAACGGCCCGGGGCGCCCGTTTCCCGTGTACACCGCGAGGCGCAGGCCGCGGAGGTTGGCGGCGAGATCCCACGGGTTGTGCGCCCGCCACACGAGCTCGTCGGTCAGCCGCGAGCCCCAGATCGCGTCGATGTCGAGGCTACGGGACTCGTCGAGCGTCTCGAGGTCGACGATCGGGAGGAGCCCGACGTTGTTGCTGTCCACCGCGCCGGAGAAGCTTGCGGCGGCGACGAAGAGGTCGGGATGGCGGGCGGCATACGACATCGCGCCGAAGCCGCCCATCGACAGGCCGACGATCGCCCGCCCGCCGCGCGCGGCGACCGTGCGCAGGTTCCGGTCGACCCACGGGATCAGCTCGTCGATGTGGAAGCGCTCCCACTCGGGCGGGCCGCCGCGCCCGTGGTTCAGCCAGTTCGAGTACCAGCCGCCCGCGCCGCCGTCGGGCATCACGGCGATCACGGGGAGCCCGGCGGTGATCGCCTCGGCGTCGCCGGCGCGGGTCCACTCCGTGTCGTCGGCGAAGGAGCCGTGGAGCATGTAGAGGGCGGGGTAGCTCCGCGCGGGGTCGGCCGGGTAGCCGGCGGGCAGGAGGATCCGCGTGTGGACCGGAGCGGGGAGGGCGTCGGTCCGCATCGTCACGTCGAGCAGCCGGTCGTCGAGCGCCTGGACCGAGACGACGTGGATCCCCGCCGCGTCGCGGAGCGGAGGCGGCGCTTGCGCGGCCGCGGGCGCCGCGCTCACCGCCAGCGCCGCCAGAACCGCCGAAAGCGTCCTCACGCCGCGCACACCCGCCGCGCGAAGCGCATGATCGGCTCCCGGAGCGCGGGCAGCGCCGCGATGTCGCCCGTGCCGATCCGCGTCGTGACGAGCGAGCTGACGGCGCCGACGATCATCTCCGACGCGAACCGTCCGTCGGCGCCCCGCGGGAGCGCGTCGGCGAGCACCTCGTGGACCGCGTCGACGAACTGGTCCATCACGGCTCGGCGCCGCTCGAGCGCCCGCGGTCCCGCCGCGTAGACCTCGATCAGGAACGTGCGGGCGAACGCGGGCTCGGCGGCGAGCGACTCCAGGTAGGTGGCGAGACGGCGCTCGTAGCGCGCCATCGGATCGTCGGTGGCCTGCTCCTCCCGGGCCGCGGCGAGCGTCGTGAGCATCGCGTCGACGCCGGCGTCGTAGGCCGCGAGAAAGCAGCTCTCCTTGTCCGCGAACTGCTCGTAGAACGTCTCGCGGGACACGCGGGCCCGCCCGATCACGTCGGCGACCGACGTCGACGCGTAGCCCTTCTCGGCGACGGCCTCGGCCATCGCGGCGAGCATCCGGCCGCGCTGCGAGCGCAGAACCTGTTCCCGGCTCAGCCGGTGGCGGCCGCGGGGGAGGGGCTCGGCGGACATGGCGAACACCAGTGTACATCACGAACGTCATCGTTCGCCATGCTCGCGGTCGGCCCCGTCGCTAGCGCCGGCGGCCGACCAGCACGTGCTGGAAGGTCAGGAACGACCGTCCCGGGACGCGCGAGAGCCGTCCCACGATGCCGTCCCACCGCGAGCCCCGGCCGCGCAGCCGCATCTGGCGGCGGACCTCGACGGTCTCCAGGCCGGCCTGGTCGAGCAGCGCCCAGGCGTCGCGCAGCGTGAACCACCGCAGGTGCGTCCCGTCGAAGATGCCCTCGGAGCGCCGCGGCCACGTGTTGTGGCGCGCGAGGATCCAGAACGTCTCCCAGTAGCGGACGTTGGGCAGCGACACGATCGCCAGGCCACCCGGGTCGAGCACCGCGCTCGCCCGGCGCAGCACGGCCCACGGGTCGCGCAGGTGCTCGAGCACGTCGCCCGCGATCACCACGTCGAACGTCCCGAGCTCGTCCCAGCCGTCGAACGCCTCGAGGTCCGCGACGAGCACGTGGTGGAGCCGCGCCGCGGCGTCGGCCGCGTAGTCGGGGTCGCGCTCGATCCCCACGACCGCGACGTCGCCGCGCGCCCTCAGCGCGGCGCCGAGGGCGCCCGAGGCGCAGCCGAGGTCGAGGACGCGCCGGGCGCCGGGCGGGACGAGCGCCTGGATGTCCGGACGGGGGTTCTCGTAGGCGGCGGCGCGGGCGGCGCGAGCGGACGGTGACACGCGCGCAGTATGGCCCGGTTACGATGCGCGGCGCCATGGACCAGGTACTCATCCTCTGCGGCGGTCGCGGGACCCGCCTCCAGGAGCACACGCAGTCGATCCCCAAGCCGCTGGTCGAGATCGGCGGCGAGCCGATCCTCTGGCACGTGATGCAGATCTACGCCGCCCAGGGGATTCGCCGCTTCGTGCTCTGCACCGGCTACAAGGGCGAGCTGATCGAGCAGTTCGTGATCGACCGCGACTGGCCCGAGGGCGTCGACGTGGTGTGCCTCGACACGGGCCTCGACACGCCGACCGGCGGCCGCATCCACAAGGCGGCGGGCGCCCTCGGCGGCGACGCGTTCTGCGCCACGTACGCGGACGGCGTCGCCGACGTCGACCTCCGCGCGCTGATCGACTACCACCGCGAGCACGGCGACCTCGCGACGATGACCGTCGTGCGGCCGGAGCTCCAGTTCGGCGTCGCCGAGCTGAACGGTGACGGCCGCGTCCGCGGCTTCATCGAGAAGCCGCGCGCGGAGGCGTGGATCAACGGCGGGTTCTTCTGCTTCGAGGCCGGCGTCCTCGACTACATGGGCCCCGACGACGTGCTCGAGCGGGCGCCGCTCGAGCGTCTCGCCTCCGAGGGCGCGCTGCACGCCTACCAGCACACGGGCTTCTGGGACTGCATGGACACGTACAAGGACGCGGTGCTCCTCAACGACCTGTGGGCCGCCGGAAACCCTCCATGGAAGGTCTGGCCGTGAAGAACGTCTTCGTCACCGGGGCCTACGGGCTGCTCGGCGCCTGGCTCGTCGACGCGCTCCTCGAGGACGGCGCCGACGTCACGGTCCTCAAGCGCGACGACAACCCGCGGGCCGCCCTCGCGCTGCTCGGCCTCGAGCGGCGGGTGAACATCGTCCGCGGCGACCTGCGCGACTTCACGTTGATGCAGCGCGCGCTCGGGGAGTACGAGGTCGACACGGTCTTCCACCTCGCGGCGCAGACGATCGTCGGCACCGCGAACCGCTCGCCCGTCCCCACGTTCGAGGCGAACATCCGCGGCACCTGGACGCTCCTCGAGGCCTGCCGGCTGCACGGCGAGCCGAGCGTCGTCGTCGCCGCCTCGGACAAGGCGTACGGCTCCCACGACGAGCTGCCCTATCGCGAGGACTTCGCGCTCGAGGCGCGGTTCCCCTACGACGTCTCGAAGGCATGCACCGACCTGATCTCGCGGTCCTACTTCCACACCTACGGCCTGCCGGTGGCGGTGACGCGCCTGGCGAACATCTACGGCGGCGGGGACACGAACCGCTCGCGCCTCGTGCCCGAGGCCGTCGCGGCGGCGCTCGGCGGGCGCTCGCCGATCATCCGCTCCGACGGAACGCCCGAGCGCGACTTCCTCTACGTGGAGGACGCCGCCGCCGCGTCCCTGACGCTCGCCGGCGCGCTCGAGAGCGAGAACGGGGCCCGGGGCGAGGCGTTCAACGCCGGCGGCGAGCGACCCCACGCCGTGCGCGAGGTCGTCGACCTGATCTGCAAGGTGGCGGGCTCGGACGTCGAGCCCGACATCCGCGGCACCGGCACCCCGAAGGGCGAGATCGACCGCCAGTACGTGGACTCCACCAAGCTGCGCACGCTCACCGGGTGGCGGCCGGAGGTCGAGCTCGAGGAGGGCCTGCGGCGCACCGTCGAGTGGTACCGGTCCCATCCGGAGGCGCTGGCGTCCTGAGCGCGACCGTCGAGCGCCGGGCGGACGAGCACGCGGCCGCGCCCGTCGGAAAGGCGCGGTTCATCGCCGGCGACCCGATCCGCGCTCTCTGCTGCACCTCGGTCCTCGCGTACCACACGGCGCTGGCCAGCGGGATCCGTCTGAACGGCTTCAACTACGGGTCGGACTTCTCGCACGTCTACGGCTCGCTGGGCATCCGGATCCACGCGCTGAACGTCGTCGTCTGGTTCTTCTTCTCGCTCTCGGCGTTCCTGATCTCGCGGCCGTTCGTGGCCGCCATCGCGGAGGGGCGGCGGCTCCCCAGCCTCGGCAACTACACGCGCAACCGCGTGCTGCGGATCGTGCCGGCGTTCTGGGCGGCGTTCACGCTGTCGCTGATCGTCTACCACTCGCACGCCGGGTCGATCGGCGACGTCCTGTCGGTCTACGGCTTCGCCCAGGTCTGGCACTACTCGGTGATCTCCGCCTACCTCGACCACGGGTGGACGACGAACATCGAGGTCCTCTTCTACATCGGCCTCCCGGTCGCCGCCGTGCTGCTGTCCGGCGCGCTCCGAGAACGGGGGAGCCGCGACCAGCGCCTGCTCGCCGTCGCCGGCTTCGCCGTCGCCGTGATGGCGGCGTCGATCGCGATCACCGGGCATCCGGCGCTCGGCAACCCGCTGGGCGGGCCGGCCGGCGTGATGTGGGCGTTCGGCCCGGGCGTGATCCTCGCCTGCGCCGAGCAGCGCTGGGCCGAGGAGCTCTCCGGCACCGAGCGGGGGAAGCGGATCGCGTACGTGCTCCTCGCGGTCGGACTCGTGTTGCTGTTCGTCTACTCGGGGACCGCGCCGTACCGCCGCCGGCGCCTCGCGCTGCTCGCCTCGGTCGCCGTGCCGTGCCTGATCGGCGCGCCGCTCGTCCTGCAGTGGGCGACCGGCCGCTGCTGGCGGATCCTCGACAACCGCTTCCTGCAGTGGCTGGGCGAGCGCTCCTACGGCTTCTACCTGTTCCACCTGATCCTCGTGCTGCTGCTCTACAAGCCGGTGATGTCGCACTTCTCGAGCGCCTGGGCGGGCTTCCTCGTCGGCTTCGTCGTCCTCTATCCGCTGGCGCTGATCGCGGGCCACCTGAGCTTCACGCTCGTCGAGCGGCCGTTCCTCCGGCTGCGCCACGGCTGGCGGCGGCGTGCCTGAGATCGCGGTCGCGGTGGCGTCGCACGGCCGCCCGCTGCGGCTGCGCTGGCTGCTGAACGCGCTCGAAGAGCAGACGCTGCGCGACTTCGAGGTCGTCGTCTGCCACGACTCGGACGAGGAGACCGAGGGCCTGGTGCGCGAGCACCCGCTGGCCCGCGCCGGCGTGCTGCGTCACGTCCGGCTCCCGCCGGGGACCGGCAGCGTGGGGCGCCAACGGAACGTCGCCTGGCGCGAGGCGCGCGCCGACTGGGTCGCCTTCACCGACGACGACTGCCGGCCGCCGCGCGAGTGGCTCGAGCGCCTGCTCGCCGCCTGCCGGGCGCAGCCGGGCGGCGCCGCCGTCGTCCAGGGGACGACGAAGCCCGACCCCGACGAGCTCGGCCTCGTGCGGTGCACCGGCTGGCGCTCGCAGGACATCGATCCGCCGGTGCCCGCGGCGCAGGGGTGCAACATCGCCTACCCGCGGGCGCTGCTCGAGGCCCTCGCTGGCTTCGACGAGTCGCTCGAGGGCGGCGAGGACACGGAGCTCGCCGCGCGGGCGGCGGAGTCGGGCGCGCCGCTCGCCGCCGCGCCCGATGCGCTGACCTACCACGCGATCGACGTCGTCCCGCTCGTGCGGACTCTGCGCTCCGCCTGGCGCTTCCGCGACCTGCCGGGGGTCGTGGCGCACCATCCCCGACTGCGCGACCCCTACCCGCTGGGGATCT
>JAOPZQ010000662.1 GCA_025964075.1 Solirubrobacterales bacterium
GCGCGTGCGGTTCCGCACCGCGCAACCGGTCTACCCGCTGCGCCTGGGTCAGCTCTCCTCGACGGGGATCGCGATGGACCTGTGGACGGTGGGCGCCCACCGCATGCGCGCCCGCCCGCTCGGCACGGACTTCGCCGGGCCGGCCGCCGTGCTCCGCGCCGCCGCGCCCGCCGCGGTGCGCCGCTACCTGGCCGGCGCCTGGATCACCCACCTCTCCTCGGACTTCCTCGCACCCGAGCAGATGCACCGGGACCTGCTGCCGGTCCCCGCGCGGCACGACGTGGCGTACCGGCGCGTGATCACCCGCTACGTCTATTCGCCATTCCCGTAGCGCGGCTTAGTACCCTGTAGCGCGTATGTACACGTTGCTCTCGGTCGTGCAGGTCTTCATCTCGGTCGTCGTGATCTTCCTCGTGCTCATGCATTCCGGGAAGGACGCCGGGCTGTCCGGCGCCTTCGGCGTGGGCAGCGGGGCGGGGCCGCTCGGCGGCGGGTCGCTCGTCGAGCGCAACCTGAATCGTTGGACGATCGGGTTCGCGATCGCCTTCGTCGTCAACACGGTCATCCTTCTCAAGATCGGTTAGGCACATGCCCATGGGGGAGCGTCGGCTCGTGGCCGTCGAAGGCGCGCGGGTCATGGACGCCCGCCTCGCGGAGATCGCCGGCGCGCTCGAGGCCACGGGGTGGGCCGCCGAGCTCTACGACGCGGACTGGCGCCTCGTGTGGTGCTCTTCGCAGCTGAAGCAGCTCGTCGGGGAGGAGGACGACGAGGCGCTCGGCGTCGGCCTGCACCTGCTGGAGAGCCGGCTGCAGGACGTCTGGTCGCGCATCGTGCCGGCGCGCGGGCTGGCCGGGTGGATCCGCGAGACGCTGCCGCCGATCCTCGTCGACGATCCCGGCATCCGCGAGGTCGTCCTCGCGCACACCCAGAAGCCGGAGGTCCGCGACGTCGTCGAGGCCGCCCAGCCGGCCGAGTCGCCCGTTTGGAGCGGGCAGTTCACGGTCCATCTCGACGAGGACGAGGACCGCGTGCGCTACTTCGGCGTGCGTCTGCGCGAGGCCGACGGCACGTCGATCGGGGCGGCCTACATGTACGGCTCGGCGCTCCCGGCGACGCTGCTCGCGCTCGTCGCCCGCGGCGACGCGGGCATGTTCGAGCGCATGGCCCGGCTCGTCGAGCCGGGCCGTCAGGAGGCGGCGATCCTGTTCGCCGACCTCCAGGCGTCGGGCTCTCTGTCGCGCCGGCTGCCCTCCGCCGCCTACTTCGAGGTGATCCGCGATCTCGACACGCGCATCGACGCCGCCGTGATCGCCGAGCTCGGCATCGTCGGCAAGCACGTCGGCGACGGCGTCGTCGCGTTCTTCCTGCCGCACGACGTCGGGTCGCCGTCGAAGGCCGCGCGCGCGGCGGTCTGCGCCGCGCGCGGGGTCCGCGCCGCGGCCGCGGAGATCGGCGCCGAGCACGGCGTCGAGCTCGCGGTGAACGTCGGCGTGCACTGGGGCGGCATGCTCTACATGGGCCAGATCGTCACGCGCGGCCGCCTCGAGGTGACGGCGCTGGGGGACGAGGTCAACGAGTGCGCCCGCATCGAGCAGGTCGCCAAGGACGGCGCGCTGCTCGCCTCGAAGGACCTGCTCGAGCGTCTCGATCCCGACGACGCGAAGCGGGCGGGCCTCGACATCGGCCGGGTCACGTACACGCCGCTGGCCGAGCTCGCGGGCGAGCAGGAGAAGGCCGTGCGCGACGCGGGGCAGCTCGCCGTGACGGCGCTGTCGTAGCGTCGTGAACTTCCGAATCACGACACGAGCGGTTACAGCCCCGGCGGGTGGCGCACCGTGAACCCGGCGTTCGTCCGCATCGCCGCCTGCCAGCGGGAGCCGCGCGGGCCGCTGCGGCCGCTCGTGTCGAACCGGATGCCGGCGACGACCATGTAGGCGTGCCCGGCGTTGGCGTAGATCGTCACCCAGCGTCCAGGGCCTGGCGCGCCGAAGCGCGCGAGCTGGCTCGAGTCCTCCTGGGTCGTGAGGAAGCCGGCGTTCGCGAGCGCGAACGACACCGAGCCCGAGCAGTCGTAGGCGCTGTCGATCCACGTGCCGTGGCCGCCGCCGTAGACGTAGGGGAGACGGGCGACCTCGTTGCCGGCCGTGACGATCGCCTGGACCGCGTACGGCGCGGAGGGCGGGGGGACGACGAGGCCGTCGGGCTGGAGGATCCCGCGGTCCCGCACGGTGCTCGGGCTGACCTTGCCGCCGCTGTAGCCCATCGCGCGGGCGAGCTCGCGGGCGACCTCGGCGTCGGACGGCGCGCCGGGCGCGATGTTGCTCGTCCCGGTGGCGGCCGCCGTGTGCCGGCGGGGACGGAGGGCGCGCGAGCGCGGCGCCGGGACGGTGGGGATGCGCCGCGCCTTCGGCTTCGGCTTCGGCGCGGGCTTCGACTTCGCCGCGAGCGCGCGCTGGTCCGGCGCGGTCGCCGGGTGGCTCGCGGTCGTCGAGCGATGGGCGGAGCTGCCGCAACCGCCGGCGACGAGCGCGGCCGCCGCGACCGCGAGCGCCACGCCGACGCGCAGGCGCG
>JAOPZQ010000666.1 GCA_025964075.1 Solirubrobacterales bacterium
GGCGCCTGCGCCTCGGCGGCCGCGGCCGCCCGCGCGGCCTCCTCGGCGCGGCACTTCTCCTCGTGCTCCTGGCTGAGCCTGTGGAAGAAGGCGCCGAACGAGCCGGCGAGCGTCGCCACGACCGTGATCGCGTAGACGTCGAAGAACAGCTCGAGCACCTTGCCGACGTCCGTCGCCGGGCTGGCGACCGACGACGCCGTCAGGAGCTGGGCGGTCGAGAACAGGAACGCATCCCACACGTCGTGGATCTGCGTGCCGCTCGCGTGACGCTCGGTGAGGAAGACGATCAGCGTGCAGAGCGCGTCGAGCGCGATCGTGATCCAGACGATCGCCAGCAGGCGGTTGCGCAGGTGCTCGTGCGCCCGCGTCTGGCCGCGCGCGACGGCGAGGATCCCCCGGCTCGCGCGCTGGATGTGCTGATGCGGTGCCTGCGCCACGGCGCAAGTATCGCCTGAGCGATGGTCGGCGCGCCACCCGCGATCGCCGCCACGCTCACTTCGCCACGAACAGGTCGCCGTCCGCGTCCAGGGACCCGCGATCGCCGGTGTGGAGGAAGCCGGCCGCATCGATCCGCGCCGCCGTCGCGTCGGCATCGCGCCAGTAGCCCTTCATCACGTTGTGGCCGCGGACGACGATCTCCCCCACCTCGCCGGTCGGGACCTCGCGGCCGTCGGCGTCCACGACGAGGATCTCGACGCCGTCGAGCCGCGTCCCGGCCGAACCGGGCTTGCGCGGCGAGCCCATGCGCGTCGAGGCGGCGAGCGGCGAGGTCGCGCTGAGGCCGTACCCCTCGAGGACCGCACACCCGAACCGCTTCTCGAAGCGACGCCGCAGCTCGGGATCCATGCGCCCGCGCGAGCGGCACACGCGCAGCGTCGAGCCGTTGGCGAGGCGGCCGTCGCGCTGCGCGAGGAGCGCGGCGAACATGCGCGGTACGCCCTGGAACGAGGTGACGCCGTCGTGCGCTATCCGCCGCAGCGCCAGGGCCGGCTCGAAGGAGGTCATCAGCGAGAGCCGGGCGCCGGCGCCGAGCGTCGCGGTCAGCGCGCACGTCTGGCCGAAGCAGCGGAACAGCGGCACCGGCGCGAGAACGACGTCCTCGTCTCCGAGCCCGTGCAACAAGCGGACGGCGTCGGCGTTGCGCCGCAGGTTGCGGTGCGTGAGCTCCGCGCCCCGCGAGCGATCGGCGGCGCCGGGCGAGTAGAGGATCGCCGCCGTGTCGCCGTCTGCGCGCGGGCAGAGCTCGGGGTCGGGGACGACCGTGGCCAGCATCCGGCGGAACTCGGGGGGCGTGACGAACAGGCAGTCGGCGCTCGCGCCGCGCGCCCCCGCCTCCGCGGGCTCGGCGAACGCGTGCCAGGCGAACAGCAGCCGGGCGCCCGCGTCATCCAGGTAGAACGACAGCTCCGGCGACGGGAGGCGCGCGCTCAGCGGCACGACGACGCCGCCGGCGCGCAGCACGCCGTAGTAGACGATCGCGAACTCGGGGACGCTCGGGAGCATGATCCCGACACGGTCGCCGGGCTCGACGCCGCGCCGGCGGAGCAGCGCGGCGACGCGGGCGCTCGCCGCATCGAGCACCCGGTAGGAGACGGCTCGATCGCCGTCGAGCTCGAGCGCGGTGCGCTCCCCCACCTCCGCCGCGACCGCGGGCAGGAGCGCGGCCAGGTTGCCCTGGGCAGCGCCCCGAGTGGTTGGCTGCAGCGCCCGCGACTCGATCATCCGCACCCTCAGCGCCGGACGCTAAGGGCGGCCGAGTGCGCCGTCGTCGGTACGAGCGACCAAACTTGGCCCGGCCTCCGTTGTGCGGTCTCTACGAAGCGACGGTCGCGTGGTCGTCGAGCGAGATCGCGACGAGCAGGTCGAACAGGTCGGCGAACCGTCGCGGGGTGCGCCCGGTGCGCTCCTCGATCCGCCGCAGCCGGTACTGCGCCGTATTCGGATGGATCTGCAGGCGCTCGGCGGCGACGCGCAGGTTGAGGTCGGCGTCGGCGAACGCGCGGATCGTCGCGGTCAGGACGCCGCCGCGGGCGCGGTCCTCGTCGAGGAAGGCGCGGACCCGGGGATCGACGAGGCGCCGAGCGGTGTCCTCGGCGCGGAGCGCGAGGTAGCCGAACGGCGAGAGCCGCGGGAGCGCCGCCACGCCGCCCTCGTCGTCGACGGCCTCGAGCGCCGCGCGGGCCTCGGTGTACGCGCGCGGCAGCTCGGCCACGCCGTCGGCCACCGTCCCGATGCCCATCGCGAGCGGCATGCCGGCGCGCCGGAGGCGCTCCTGCGCGACCTCCAGGCACGCGCACGTCGCCGCCACGTCGCCGGCCGGCCCGAGCGCCGAGACGGTGACGACCTCGCCCTGGCGGACGACGACCAGCGCCCGCGTCTCTCGCGCCACCGCCGTCGCGAGCGCCGCGCTCGCGGCGTACGGCGCCTCGGGGCCGGGGAGCGGACCGACCGGCACCGCCGTGGCCACGATCATCCGTCCCGCGGTCGTCACGCCGTAGCCCTGGGCGGCGGCGAGGAGCGGGCCGCGCGAGGGCAGCTCGCCGGCGAGCAGGTGCTCGAGCAGGTCGCGGCGCTCCCGGTCGGCGTCGGCGACCACGTGCTGGTGGAACTCGACGTACACCTGCGCCGCCTGCATGCTCGCGAAGTCGCAGTAGCGCATCATCGGGGTGGCGAGGGCGAG
>JAOPZQ010000687.1 GCA_025964075.1 Solirubrobacterales bacterium
GTCGGCGGCGACGGCCAACGCGGGGCCGTCGAGCGCGTCCGCGACGTCCTTCGCCGCGCCGGCGTCGCGTCCGTGCACGACGACGGACGCGCCGGCGCGCGCCAGGTGCTCGGCCACTCCGCGCCCGATCCCCCGCGACGAACCGGTCACCCAGATCACGCGGTCCGTCACGTCGAAGCCGCCGGCCATCGGTCTTCCTTTCTCAACCAAACGTTAGTTTGAATTCATGGTACCTTGCGGCGGATGGGAGTCGAGGCAAGCGACCGCGTGGTCGTCGACCGCGAGCTGGCGGTCACCACCCGCGACGGCGTCAAGCTGGCCACCGACGTCTACCGCCCCGACGGTCCCGGGCCCTTTCCCACGCTCGTCTACCGGATCCGCGGCAGCCGCTCGGCCGCGTTCATCGTCGGGCTGCTGCTGCTCAATCCGCTCGAGGCGGTGCGGCGCGGCTACGCCGTCGTCGTGCAGGAGGTGCGCGGCCGCGCCGGCAGCGAGGCGCGCTGGCATCCGTTCGTCCACGAGCGCGAGGACGGCGAGGACTGCCTCGCCTGGGTCCTCGACCAGCCGTGGTGCGACGGGCGCCTGGCCACCTACGGCACCGCCTACTCGGCGGAGACCGCGCTCGCGCTCGCCGCGCTCGGCCGCGACGAGATCAAGGCGGTGGCGGTGCTCGGCACCGGCGCCGACTACCACGACGGCTGGGTCTACACGAGCGGCGCCTTCGAGCTCGGCTGGAACGTCTACTGGGCCTACATGACGTTGTCGGAGACGATCCTCCGGCTCGACGTCGACGAGCAGACGCGCCAGGACCTGCGTCGCGAGTTCGAGCAGGCGATCATCCACGCGCCCGAGGTCGCGGCGCGGCTCCCGATCACCGACCATCCGCTGCTCGAGCGCTGCGGCGAGATCCAGTACCACGAGTGGCTCGAGCACCCGGACTACGACCAGTACTGGGAGGCGGTCGACGTCCTCGCCGCCGTCGAGCGCATCGGCGCGCCGATCCTCTCGATCGCGGGCTGGCACGACAACTTCCTCGGCTCGCACATGGCGCTCTACCGGGCCGCGCGCGACCGCGCGCCCGAGCCCGGCCGCTCCCATCACCGGCTCGTCGTGGGGCCGTGGGAGCACGTCAACTACGTCTCGCCGTTCTCGACGTCGCGCACCGGGGCGGTCGAGTTCGGCCCCGGCGCGGCGTGCGGCGTCGCGAAGTCCGGGCCGATGCTCCTCGACTGGTTCGACCGCTGGGTGAAGGGCACCGAGACCGGCGCCGCGAGCGGCATCCGCTACTGGCAGCTCGGCGAGGACGAGTGGCGCGAGGCGGCCTCCTGGCCGCCGCCGCACGAGAAGCGCCGCTTCCACCTGCGCGCCGGCGGCGCCCTCGCCGACGCGCCGCCGGCCGGCGACGAGTCGCCGGACGCCTACGTCTACGACCCGCTCGACCCAGTCCCGACCGTGGGCGGCAAGACGCTGATGCCGACGATCATGGGGGCGGGCATCGAGGACCAGCGCGCGGTCGAGGAGCGCCCGGACGTCCTCTGCTACAGCTCGCCCGAGCTGACGGAGCCGCTCGTCGTCCACGGACCCGTGCGGGTCGAGCTCTGGGCGTCCTCCTCGGCGGTCGACACGGACTTCACCGCGAAGCTCGTCGACGTCGCGCCCGGTGGCTTCGCCGCGAACCTCGCCGACGGGATCGTGCGCGCGCGCTACCGCGAATCGACGCGCCGGCGCTCGGCACCGCTCGAGCCGGGTGCGGTCACGCCATTCGAGATCGACCTGTGGGACCTCGCCCACACGTTCCTCCCGGGCCATCGGATCAGGGTCGAGATCAGCTCGAGCAACTTCCCGCGGTTCGACCGCAACATGAACACGGGAGGCGAGCTCGGCGCCGACGGCGCGGATGACGCGCTGCGCGCCGCGCAGGAGGTCCACCACGACGCGGCGCATCCCAGTGCGCTCGTCCTGCCGGTGGGTTGACACCTCCGGCTCGTGCGGTATAAAACAAACGGTTGGTAGAATTCGGGATCGGAGGAGAGCTTCATGCGACTCACCAGATGGGCGTCATCGCTGTTGGCGATCGGCGCGATAGGTATCGCGCTGGCCTCGTGCGGCTCGAAGTCGAAGTCGAGCACGAGCACAAGCGCGAGCAACTCGTCGATCGGCAACAACCAGGCCCAGACCGGCAAGGCGGCGAGCGCCGCCGCCACGGCCGGCGCCGCCGCGGCGACAAAGGAAGGCGCGCCGGTGAAGCTGCCGACCAAGACGCTCGGCCTCGTCAACGTGACGGCCCAGTCCGAGGCGGCGCAGCGCATCCAGGCCGGCGCCGTCGCCGCCGCGCACACGGTCGGCTGGAAGATCATCACGATCGACGCGCAAGGGGATCCGGCAAAGAGCCAGGCCGGGATGACCAGCCTGCTGAGCCAGAACGTCGACGCGATCCTCGACCTCGCGAACCCGACGCAGGCGATCAACCAGTCGCTCGCCCAGGCGCGTGCCAAGAACATCCCGGTGATCGACATCGGCGGCATCCAGGACCCGTCGCCGAACATCGAGGCGACGTTCGCGGTCGATGAGAAGCAGTTCACCGCGGCACTCGACAAGTACATGCTCGCCCACCTGCCGGCGAACGCGAAGATCGCGACGCACACGTTCCCGCTGCTGCTCTCCGAGCGGCTCCGTGGCGACCAGCTGAAGAGCGATCTCACGGGCACCGGCCACAAGGTCGTGGCGAACCACCAGACCGACTTCACCTCCCTGGTGGCGGACACGCAGAAGGCGGCCCGCGCCCAGCTCAACGGCAACCCGGGGCTTACCGCCTTCTGGGGCGACACCGACAGCCAGATGCCGGCGATCGGCCAGGTGCTGAAGGCCGCCGGCAAGTGCGGCAGCGTTCAGAGCTACAACTTCTACGACGACAAGGTGAACCTCCAGACGATCGCCCAGGGCTGCGCGACCGCGATCGTCACCAGCCCGGTGGACGCCGACGGCTGGGCCGCGGTCGATGCGCTCGCCGAGATGTGGGCGCGCAACAAGACGATCGCGGACCTGCCCAAGGGTTGGGCGTCCCTCGCGCCCACCTACGGCGTGGACATTCGCAACGGCACGGCGATCCAGGTCATCGACAAGTCCAACCTGCCGCCGTCGGGCCAGTACGTGAAGCCCAAGACGGACTTCGTCACGTTCTTCAAGACGAAGTGGGCCAAGGAGTTCGGGATCAAGTAAGCCCGAGCAGCTCGGACCCCGTCCCGCCGCGACGCCCTCTCGAGCCCGGGCGTCGCGGCGGCCGGGCTCGGTCCGTCCGAACTGCGAAATCCTGGTCTAATTTTCCACAGTAAATAGGCGTATAGTCGTTCTGGGGCCGTTATCGGCCGCTGCTGCTGGAATCTCTCGCGCAGGCCCCCGGCGGGCAAGAGCTGCCTCCCGCTGACCTTCACGGGCCGTTTCGTATGAGCGACAGAAACGCCGTCTACAAAAGGGCTCGCCCCCATTCGGGGGCCCTGGAGGGGGTCAGCTATGACCGTCCCGCAAGAGAATCAACATCGACGCGTGCGCCTCGCGGGCCTCGCCATCCTCGGCCTCGTGGTGACTGGCGGGCTCAGCGCATGCGGCGGCGCGGCCAGCAGCCAAGCCACGCCGGCGACCACAGCGGTGGCGCCAGCCAAGGACAGCACTACACCCGCTCCGCGTCTGGTGGCGCTCACCGTCGGTGGTCACGGCGACGGTGCTGTGGTCCATCAGCCGCAGCTCACACTCCGCGGCACCGTCACCAAGGGCGCCCACGTCCGGGTCGATGGGCATCACGCCACCGTGAGCGGTCGACGCTGGAGATTCTCCCTCCCGCTGCAGGTCGGGGCCAACGACATCGCATTACGCGCAACGAAGCACGGATTCAGCGAGTCCACTGAAACCGTCACGATCACGCGGCACCGCACGGCGGCGGAGCTGGCGGCAATCGCGCAAGCGAGAGCAGCCGCTCAGGCCCGAGCCGCCGAAGTCCGAGCCGCTCACCGCGCCGCGGCGGAGGCGAACTTCAAGGCATCCTCCTCGAGCGTCTCCTACGCGGAGCTGCTGAAGGACTCAAGCCCCTTCGAGGGCAAGCACGTCAGTTTTCGCGGACAGATCCTCCAGATCCAGCAGTCCGGCAGCGCGGGCGGGATCATGCTCCTGTCGGTCACCGACCAGGGCTACGACATCTGGACCGACAACGTATGGGTGGACTACACCAACTCGACCAGCGCGAACGAGAATGACGTCATCACCGTCTACGGCACGATCACCGGGACGAAGTCCTACGACACCCAGAACGGAGGCAACACCTACGTGCCCCAGATGCGTGCCCGCTACATCGACACGACGGGCTGATCAGACGGGTCGGGCGACGACGCCTCGCGCCGCGCCACCTC
>JAOPZQ010000039.1 GCA_025964075.1 Solirubrobacterales bacterium
GCGGGCCGCGCGCCGCTTCGCCGCCGCCTGCCGCGTCGCGGCTTGCCGCGTCCGCGCGAGCTCGCGGGTGTAGTGGGGGGGGAGATCGGCGGTCGCGATCGTCATGCGACCAGTCTCGCTCCCATCCCTGGGATCACGGTGTGAGCGCCATAAGCAGCGTGTATGGACCGGTCAGGGCCCGCCGAGGCGGCGCCGCAGGAACGCCCGCTCGGCGGGGTTCGTCGCGAGCTCCAACGCCCGCTCGTACGCGCGGACGGCGTCGGCCTCGCGCCCCCGGCGGCGCAGCAGGTCGGCCCGGGCGGCATGGAGCAGGTGGTAGCGCTCGAGGCCCTCGATGGCGTCGACGAGCGCGAGCCCGGCGTCGAGATCGCCGGCCTCGGCCACCGCAACCGCGTGGTTCAGCGCCACGACCGGCGAGGGGTCGTGCCGCAGCAGCTCGCGGTAGAGCGCCGCGATCTGCGGCCAGTCGGTCCGCTCGGGGATCGGCGCCTCGGCGTGGAGGGCGGCGATCGCCGCCTGGAGCTGGTAGGGCCCCGGCCGGCCGAGCCGCAGGGCGCGGTCGAGCAGCCGGCTCCCCTCCTCGATCTCGCCGCGGTCCCAGCGCGTGCGGTCCTGGCGGTCGAGCAGCACGAGCTCGCCCGCCTCGTCGGTGCGGGTCCCGCGCCGCGAGTGGTGGAGCAGCATGAGCGCGACGAGCCCGAGCGCCTCGGCCGCGTCCGGCATCAGCGCGGCGAGGAGCTTCCCGAGCCGGATCGCCTCCTCGGCGAGGGGCGGGCGGAGCAGACCCTCCCCGCCGGTCGCGGCGTAGCCCTCGTTGAAGATCAGGTAGACGACCGCGAGCACGGCGTCGAGGCGCGCCGGCAGCGCGTGGTCGGGCGGCACCTCGAAGGGGATGCCGGCGGCGCGGATCTTCCGCTTGGCCCGGACGAGGCGCTGGGCCATCGTCCGCTCGGGAACGAGGAAGGCGCGGGCGATCTCCGCCGCCGTCAGCCCGCCCACCGCCTGCAGCGTCAGCGCCACTCGCGCCTCGGCCGCCAGCGCCGGGTGACAGCAGGTGAAGAGCAGGCTCAGGCGCTCGTCGCCGACCCGGACGAGCGCGTGGAGGTCGGGCGCGAGGACCGTGTCCGCCCGGAGCTCCAGCGCGGCGAGCTCCTCGTACTTCGCGGTCCCGACGCGCCGGCGGCGCAGCCGGTCGAGCGCGCGGTTGCGCGCGACGGTGACCAGCCAGGCGATGGGATTCCGGGGCACACCCGTGTGCGGCCAGCGCTCGAGCGCGACGGCGAACGCGTCCTGCAGCGACTCCTCCGCGAGCTCGAAGTCGCCGAGCGCGCGCACGAGCGCGGCCAGCGCCCGTGCGCGCTCGCGCCGGAAGACGCGTTCGACCGTGCGCTCGATCGCCTCGGCTATGACCCCTCCGCGCGGCCTGCGATCTCCCGGATCGGGCGCACCTCGACCGAGCCGCGGAGGGCGTTCGGGCACTTGGCCGCGAGCTCGAGCGCCTCGTCGAGGTTCCGGCAGTCGAGCATGAAGTAGCCGCCGAGCCACTCCCGCGTCTCCGCGTACGGGCCGTCCGTGACCAGGCGCTCGCCCTCGCGGACGCGGACCGTCCGCCCCGTGTCGGGATCGTCGAGCGGATCCGCTCCCAGGTAGACCCCGCGCTCCTGGCACTCCTGCGTGTAGGTCACGTAGGCGGACAGCGCCTCGGCCCGCTCCTCGTCCGTCATCTCGGTTCGCGTGCTCGTATAGAGCAGCAGCATGTACCTCATCGTTCGACCTCCGTTGGGGTGACCGGCAGATTGCCGCCTTTGGCGGGGAGACGAACGGCGAGAAGCGGAATCGACCGAGTTCGGGGTCGCGAAATCTCCGGATCGGGACCTACGTCTTCACGCCCAGCGTGTTCCGGCCCAGATAGCCCCTGCCGCGGCGCGTCAGGTGCACCAGCGCGGTGCTGCCGCCGGCCTGCGCGTAGATCATGTCCCGGGCGTTCGTGGTGTCCGGCTGCCCGTGGGACTTGTAGGCCGAGGACCGGTAGACGGCGTCGCTGGTCCGGTCCGGGAAGAACACCTGGCCGGTGTGGACGACGTTCCCGCCCACGTGCACCTTCAGGTGGATGTGCGGCGTGCGGCCGCGGTACCAGCCCGGGTAGATCGTGTCGAAGAGGACCCGCCCGTGGGCGTCGGCCTTCTGATGGCCGCGGAGGAACGTCCGGCTGCCCGCGCCCGCGCCGAAGCCGGAGTAGACGCCGACCGCGTTCGCGTGCCAGATCTCCACGTCCGCGCCCGTGATCGGCTTGCACGTCGACACGTTCTCGACCGTGAACTGCAGCCGCAGCGGCAGGCCGGCCAGGCCGCCCGCGATGTTCCGCCGCGTGAGGTGGTTGGCGATCCAGTACGGGCCCGCGGTCACCTCCGGGTCGAGGACCACGCACGAGGCCGCGGTGGCCCGGGTCGCGGCGAGCGCGTCGGCGATCGCGCCTGGCCCGCAGAGCGCGGCCCAGGCCGCGCCGGCGCCG
>JAOPZQ010000061.1 GCA_025964075.1 Solirubrobacterales bacterium
GCTCGTTCCAGGCGCCGGCCACGGTCGCCGTCCCGTCGGACTCGAAGCGCCACACCTGGACCAGCGGCAAGCCCAGGATCTGACCGACCTCCCGGGCGATGACGGAGAACACCGCCGCCGACGCCGCCCCGCCGGCCACGAGCGTCGCGACCCGCCGCAGCGACGCCTGCTGCGCCGCGAGGACGGCGTCGTGCTCGCGCAGCACCTGCTCGGCGCGCAACCGGTCCTCGATGTCGGTGAACGCCACGACCGCCCCGCGACCTTCCGGCATCTCGAGCGGCACGGAAACGTAAGAGACGGGGAACATCGAGCCATCGCGCCGGAAGAACCAATCCAGATCGCGCGCGACCGTCTCGCCCGTGACCCGGGGCCGCAGCATCGGGCACTCGGACGCGGGATACGGCGTACCGTCCGGATGCTTGTAGTGGATGGTCTCGTGACTCTCGCGCCCGAGCAACTCGTTCGCCGTGGCGTAGCCGAGCGCCTCGGCGGCAGCGGGGTTGGCGAACCGGATCAGGCCCGCGGGGTCCACCACCCAGATCGGCTGCGCGGCCGTCTGCAGCACGGCGGCGAGGAAATCCTCGGCATGGACCTTCAGGCCCGCAAGATCGGTCGGGTAATGACGCACACGAACGCCTCCGATGCGATCGAGTCTACGCCCCGGCCCTCGCGGCGAAGTCGAGAAGCCCCGGCCGTCCGCCGGGGCTCGCACACGTCACCGCCCGGGCCGAGATCGGCGTGGCCCGCCGCGGGACTCCGCGGGAAGGCTCAGCTCGGCGCGTCGATCTTCGCAGGCTCGGCGGGGGTCTCGTCCGTCACGCCCTTGATGGAATCCTTGAACTCGCGCATGCCGCGACCCATCGCGCGGCCGGCCTCGGGCAGGCGCTTCGGGCCGAGGACGACGAGGGCGATGATCAGGACGACGACGATCTCGAGCGGGCCAACGCTGGGCATGGTGCCTCCGGTGCTTTGGAAAAGCGGGGTCTGCGACTCTGCGCGCTCACCGGTCGCGTGTCAAGCCTTGGCAGCATCGCTAGCGCTTCCGCTAGGAGGACAGCGCGGGCTCGCCGTAGAGGTCGACGCCGTGCGGCTCCTGGATGATGTTGCCGCCGTCGACGACGATCGACTGGCCGGTCACGTAGCTCGCCGGCTCCGACGCCAGGTAGGCGACGAGGCTCGCGACCTCGTCGGCGGTGCCGGGACGGCCGACCGGGGTGCTCCGTCCGGCCTGCAGCTCCATCGGCGTCGCCGAGGCGGTGGCGATCCAGCCGGGCGCCACCGAGTTGACCGTGATCCCCGCCCGGCCGTACTCGAGCGCGAGCGTACGCATCATCCCGTCCAGCGCCGCCTTCGCGGCCGCGTACGCGCCGTCGCCGGGGACCGTGACGAACGGACCGGTGACGGAGGAGATCAGCACGATTCTCCCGTAGCCGCGGTCGGCCATCCCGGACAGGGTCGCTTGCGCCGTGTGGAACGCCGTGTTCAGGTTGAGGTCGAGCGAGCGCTGCCAGACCTCAGGTCGCAGCTCGGCGAAGCGCTCGCTCACCGCCTCCGTGCCGGTCTGGATCATCCCGGCGGCGTGGACGAGCACGTCGAGCGGCCCGTGCGCTGCCTGCGCCGCGGCGACCAGCGCGAACGCCTGCCCGCGATCAGTCAGATCGGCGATGTGCGCGCTGACGACGGCGCCCTCGGTGCGAAGCTCCGCCGCACGCTCCTCGATCCGGCCGGTCGTCGACGTGATCGCGACACGCGCACCGAGCCCTGCGAGCAGCCTCGCCGACGCGAAGCCGATACCCGCTGCGCTTCCGCAGCCCGTCACCAGGGCGGTGCGTCCGTCGAAGTCGAAGGGGCTGCCTGGCATCGCGGTCGATGCTACCGGCGAGCCGGGGAGACCTTCGCTCGGCTATCGCGTCTCACCTTCGGGAGCACGCGCGATTCGCGCTATCCGGGCAGCCTGTAGCCGCGTTCCGCCTTCACCACGCCGCCGGCCTTGGCAAGCTTGGTCAGCGTCGTGCTGACGCTCCCCCGACCGATCCCGGTCTCCTTGGCGATGTCCCCGGCCGTCTTGGGACCCTGCCCGAGTGCCTCGAGGACCTTCGCGCGCGTCTGGCCGCGCGGCGCCGGCGCGGCGGACGGCCGGGGTCTCTTCGCGGCCGCTGGCGCCTTCGCCGCCGGAGACGTCCTCGCGGCCGGAGGCTTCTTCGCGGCCGGAGGCTTCGTCGCGGCCGGCGTCGTCGTCTTCTGGGCCGAGGCCGCGGCGCGCGGAGTCCTGCCACGTACGCGCGTGCGCACGCCACTCTCGAGACGGTCCAACGCGCCGCGGAGACGTTCGAGCTCATCGGTCAGATCCCGATGCTGCCTGAGCTGCTTCTCGATCTGCCCGATCCGCGTCTTGATCTGATCGACGATCGCGCCGACGTTCGGTACCTCGACCATGCTTGCCTCCCTGTAGGTGACTCAGTGTCGAAGCCTACGACAGCGCTCCGCAGGGTGACTGGAACATCCTTGACCGAGTGACTTCCCTCAGTCCTCCTCGAGCTTCAGGTACGGCTCGAGGAGGGTGCGTAGCCGCATCCGCCCGCGGTGCAGCCGGCTCTTGAACGCCGCCTGGCGAGCGCCGACGACCTGCGCTGCCTCCTCCGTCGAGAGTCCCTCGATGTCACGGAGGACGACGGCCGCCCGCCACTCCTCAGGTAGCTGTGCCAGCGCCTGCTCCAGGGCCTGCGCGAACTCCTGCTGGAGCGCGTGGGCCTCCGGGTCGAGATGCGGCGCCTCGGGCACCGAGACGGCCGGGTCGTCGCGGTCAGGATCGGGCTCGACGCGCGGTGGCGCGCGGCGCGAGAGGCGCCGCTGGGCTTCGTTGAACGCGATCCGGTACAGCCACGTGGAGAACCGCGCCCGCTCCTCGAATCGCGCCAACCCCCGCCACGCACGCAGAAACACCTCCTGCGCGACCTCCTCGGCCTCGCTCGCGTCGAGCCCCAGGCGCCGCAACGTCCCATTCACCCGGTCGGCGTGAATCAGGACCAGCTCGGCGAACGCGTCCCGCTCGCCGGCGCGTGCACTCCGAATCAGGCCGCGCTCGGAGGTCGTCCCCGCGCTCACCGCGCACTACCGGGCCGGAGTGAGCAACTCGCGTCACTCGCGCTCGGTCTTCCCGACGCGACGACGGCGCGTCTGATGCTGGGGGTGGGCGTGCTCGTCCAAGGAGCTTGACCCGCCGCAGCCGGTCAAATGGTTGACCCTTCGACTCGGCGCAGCCGGTCGAAGGTTCGATCATGGCGGCGCAGGCTCTCCCAATCGCAGGCGCACCGAAGCGGCGAGCTGGAGCGGGTCGGCGCCGCCGACGGGCGGCGCCAGGCGACGCAACGCAGCGAGCATCCGGCGCAGAACGGCGAGCAGCCGACGGCAGTCCGAACACTGCTCGGCATGCCGCTCGATCCGCCTGCGCCGACTCGAGGCAAGCCCTCCGTCGAGGTAGTCGGACATGTGGTCAGGCGCCCAGCGATGATCGCGCCAGCAACGCACCCGACGGAAGAGCTCGCTCACCTGCCGTATGACCCGGTCACAGGCCGAAGAGGTTCGCGCACGGATATGTGTCACCTCAGGGGCGACCAGAAGCCGGCCAGATCACGTGCCAGCCGCGCGAACCTCGAACTCCGTCAGCGTCACGGGGCCGAACGACGTGATCAGCGCGACGTCGACGGCGTCGCGGCCTCGCCCGACGATCACCCGGCCGACGCGGCGACGGTTGTTGCGGGCGTCGAAGGTGTGCCATGCACCGTCGAGGTAGACCTCGAACCAGGCCGCGAAGTCCATCGGCTCGACGGGCAGCGGGACATCGATGTCCGGGATGTAGCCGAACACGTAGCGCGCCGGGATGTTCAGCGCGCGGCAGAACGTGATCGCCAGGTGCGCGAAGTCGCGGCACACACCCTGACCGGCGCGGTAGGCGTCGAGCGCCGTCGTCCAGGGGTTCGACGCGCCGGCCGCCCACTCGAGGTGACCGTGCACGAAGTCGACGATCGCCTGGACGCGCGACCAGCCGGGCGCGAGGTCGCCGAAGCGCTGCCACGCCTCGTGGCCGAGCTCGTCGGGCAGGCAGAAGCGGCTTGGCATGACGAACGCGATGTGCTCGTCGGGCAGCGCGACGATCGGCGTCTCGAGTGCGGGCGGGTCGACCCGGTCGGCTGGCGAGGGCACGACGACCTCGGCGTCGTAGACGACCCGCGACTGGCCCGCGGGGATCGTGAACCGCTCGCAGCGGTTTCCGTACAGGTCGACGTAGCCGTGGTGGTCCGCGTCCGTGGCCCAGCGTTCGGCGCGGATCTCGTGATCACGCCCGGACGGCGCCACCTGCAGCACCGCCGAGACCGGCTGCGGCGTCTCGAAACCGAAGGTGCATCCCACAGTGAGGGCCAGCGGCCTGGCGGCATCGACCGGAACGACCTACACGCTACCGCTCCGCCCGCTTCCCAGCCTTTTCTTAGGCTGGCGGCGGATACTGTCGGTGTGGCGGAGAGGGACCGCGGTTCGTCAGTGCCCGTGGAGGGCAGCCAGGCGTCGGCGAGGCTGGCCGCTCTCGCGCGCCGCGCCGCGCGCGCGAAGCTCGGGATCGCCGCCGCCGGCGGCATCGTCTTCCTCGCCGCCGCCGTTCTCTCCCGAGGCTCCTACGCGAGCCATGCGAAGCACCACGCGCGGCCGCTGGCAGCGCCGTCCAGATTCGTCGGCATCGTGCGGCAGAACCTCCTGCAGTCCG
Source organism: Solirubrobacterales bacterium (assembly GCA_025964075.1). Lineage (GTDB taxonomy): Bacteria > Actinomycetota > Thermoleophilia > Solirubrobacterales > Solirubrobacteraceae > JAOPZQ01. Next base: position 4,760 of record JAOPZQ010000061.1, read on the forward strand.
GCGTCGTGGCGCCGGCGCAGGCGCCGCCCGAGGCGCAGACCAGCGCGTCGTAGCGACCGTGGACACCTTCGAGTCGATGGGTTGCCGGATCGTGGTCGGCGGTGCGACGAGCGCCGAGCTGCGGGCGGTGCGCGCCCTGTTCGACGCCCGGGATCGCATGTTCAGCCGCTTCCGGTCCGACAGCGAGCTGTGCCGCGTGAACGCGGTCGCGGCCGCGGCGGTGCTCGTGTCGGCGCCCTTCGCGGCAGCGGTCGAGGCGGCGCTCGTCGCGGCCGACGAGACCGACGGGCTCGTCGATCCGACCCTCCTCGACGCCCTCGAGCACGCCGGCTACGACCGGGACTTCGGTGCGCTCGCACCGGACGCGCGGCCCTCGGGTCCCGCGGTCCCCGGGCGCCCTCGGGCTCTTCGGCTCGCCGGGCGCATCCTCTTCCGTCCGCCCGGCGTGCGGCTCGACCTGGCCGGCGTCGTCAAGGCGATGGCGGTGGACGACGCACTCGGTCTGCTCGGCGGCGACGGCTTCGTGTCCGCGGGCGGAGACCTGGCCGCGCGCGGGCCGCTCGACGTCGGCCTGCCCGGTGGGGGCGCCGTGCGCCTGCTGCGCGGCGGCGTCGCGACCAGCGGGTCCGCCCGCCGGCGCTGGCGGCGCGGCGGCGTCGAGCACCATCATCTGATCGATCCGCGGACGGGGCGCCCGGCCGAGTCGCCATGGCAGCAGGTGACCGTCTCGGGCGCGACGTGCCTCGGGGCGGATGTCGCGGCCAAGGCGGCGTTCCTGCTCGGCGACGGCGGGCCGGCCTGGCTCGCAGGGCACGGTCTGGCCGGGCGGTTCGTCTCGTGGACCGAGGAGATCGTCGCGGTCGCGGGCTGGCCGTCGGAGACCGGAGTGGCCGCGTGCACCTGACGTCGAGCCCGTTGGACTGGTACGTCGCGCGGGCCGGCGGCGTCGTCGCCTACGTGCTGCTCACCGCCGGCGTCCTCCTGGGGCTGACGATGACGAGCCGCCACCGGCTGACCCGCTGGCCCCACCTCGCGATCGAGAACGTGCACCGCTTCACGGGCCTGCTCGCCGGGACGTTCGTGACGATCCACATCGTCACGATCGCGATCGACAGCTACCTGCCGTTCTCGCTCGTCTCGCTCGTCGTGCCGTTCATCAGCGGCTACCGCCCCGCGTGGGTCGGGCTCGGCGTCGTCGCCGCCGAGTTGCTGCTCGCCCTGGCCATCACCAACCGTCTGCGTCGCCGGACCATCTCCTACCGCGCCTGGCGCCGGGCGCACTACCTCAACTTCGCGGTCTGGGGCGCGGCGACGGTCCATGGCCTCGGCAGCGGCACCGATCGCAGCACGCCGTGGCTGCTGGCCATCGAGGTCGTCGCGATCGTGTCGGTGCTGAGCGTCACCGGCTGGCGGGTGCTCCGGCGCCGGGGCGTGTCACGCCCGCCGATACTCGCACTGCCGGGCGCCGCGGGCGCCGCGATCGCGCTCGCCGCGCTCCTGCTGGCGCTCGGTCCGCTGCGCTTCCACCCGAAGCCGTGGAACGCGGCGCGCTTCACGGACACACTCGACGGTCGGATCCTCAGGCAGCTCGGCTCGACCCGCGGCATCGTCTCGGTGGCCGGCCAGGGCTCAGGGCCCCAGCGAGTGGTCGTACGGGCAGACCTCCTGATCGCGCCCAACCAGCTCCTCGACACCGAGTTCCAGATGGAGTACCTGCCGAGCGGCGCGATCTGCGCAGGCCACGTCACGCGCGTCGACGACGACGGCCTCGGCTTCCAGGCCCGCTGCCGGACGGCCAACAGCCCCGAACGCACCGTTACCGCGCGATGGATCACCGCTCGCGGCGCGGACATCTCCGGCGGAACGATCAGCTCGACGGCGTAGCTCGCGACGCCGAGATCAGCCTGCCGCTGCCGAGCTCACAGGGACGTTTAGCGTTATGAGCATGACTCCGAGCTTCCTGATTCTCCACGGCATCGAGAACCACCGGCCGCCTCAGCATTGGCAGTTCCTGCTCGCGGCGCAACTCGTCGAGGGCGGCCACGAGGTCCGCTACCCCGCACTGCCCGAGCCCGACGCGCCGAAGCTCGAGCAGTGGCTGTCCGCGCTGGACGTAGAGCTCGCCGCGCTGGGCGGTCGGCAGCGCATCGTCGTGTGCCACTCGCTGGCGTGCTTGCTCTGGTTCCACGCCGCGGAGCGCGGGGTTGGCGGTCCGGTCGATCGGTTGCTGCTCGTCTCGCCGCCGGCGTCCGAGCGCGTGCCGGACGGCGGCGCCGCGTTCCGCCTGGACTCGTTCGACGCCGATGCCGTGCGCTCGAGCGTCAACGGGGAGATCGCGATCGCCTGCTCGGACGCCGACCCGTACAACCCGGGGGGAGCGCAGTCCCGCTACGGCGACGCGCTCGGCGTCACCGCCACGATCGTCGAGGGCGCAGGGCACATCACGCCCGAGACCGGCTTCGGCCCGTGGCCCTTCGCCGCCGAGTGGTGCCTGGACCGCGACATCACGGCTGCGAGTCCGTATAGCGGCCTCCGGTAGAGGTCTTCCAGACCCGCCGGTTCAGCATCTCGGAGATGTAGTCGACGTGTGCCTGCACCGGCCACGTGACCTGCGTCCAGCTCCCGATCACGTAGCTCATGTTGTACGGGCCGTCGCCCGGCGACGTGAGGTACGTCGGCGCGACGGACCTGTAGTAGGCGTCCAGCTGCGGCGGCAGCTTGCCGGAGCTGTCCGTCATCAGCAGCGGCGCGTGGAAGCCCAGGTGCGACAGCGGGGCGGACGCCACGGCACCCTGCCAATCGGCGATGTTCACGAGCGTGAACCCGTGGCCCGGACCGGTGATCTTCCAACCCACCTGACCGGCCGGGTCCCACATCTTCGCGAACGCGATCGACGTGTCCACCGGGGTGTCCGTCGGGACGGCGTTGAAGTCGACGATGTCATCGTTGGTCACCCGCATCACCGCGCCGTACCGCGAGAGCTGCTTGGCGACCGCGCCCGAGATCTGCTGCGGGCCGCCGAACAGGTAGATGCGTGCCTGCCCGTTGCGGCGCCTGAGCGCGGCGATCGTCGCCTGAGGGACCGAGTTCGCGTTCACCCACAACAGGCCGGACTCCATGTGCGACACCCAGTGGGTGGCCGGGAGCAGGTACCGGTATGACTGCATCGATCCGACCATCACGTTCTGCGCGCCGTTGCCCATGGTCGGGACACCGGTGTCGGGGTTCTCGATGCTGCCGTAGAGCTGGTCCACCGTGTTCGCGAGCGCGGGCACGTTCGGCGCGGTGACCGTGGCGTACTTCAGGCCCATCGCCCGCAGCTGCCGCTCCACGCCCGCGTTGGCGGCCGCGCCGACCAGGAACGCGTCCACGTTGTGGTACCGCGACATCCCCGTGTCGCCGAGGCGCTTGATCTCGTTGGCGGTCACGGCGGGGATCCCGTTCCTCGTCACGTAGAGGATCGGAGCGTCGTCGGGGAAGTGCAGCAACGGCACCGCGGTGATCGCGGTGAGCGGGTCGTCCGGCGTCAGCAGCGTCACCCCCCACGGCCGGTCCGGAACGTTGTCGTTCTCGTTCGGAGCGTTCTCCGGGAGCGCCGAGGGAAACACGTGCTGGGTGACCGAGACCGCCTCCTGGAACGGATTCGCGCCGTAGAGCCGCTGCGTCGTCTTGGTGCCGATCGTCGGCACCAGCGTCGGCTGGCCCGGTGGCGGCGGCACCGAATAGTCCGCCTTGCCGCTCGGCGCGCCGAACGGGTCCATCTGAACGTCGGGCGTCAGTGGCGAAACGGTCGTCGCCGTGCTCAGCTTGACGTTGCCGACCGTGCTCGAGCCGGCGCCGAAGACGCCGGCGAGTACGAGCGCGACCAGAACGATCGTCACCGCGATGAGGCTGACACCCGCGACCGTGGTGACGCTGCGCTCCCGGCTTCGCGCAGGCGCCCGCCAGATCATCCGTCTCTTCTTCGGTGGCTCACCCGGCCACCCTGGCGCTGCCGCGGAGGCGCCGCAACAGCGAGCACGAAGCGACTGATCGCGAACGCCTCTCGCGGCCGTGCGCCGACGGACTGCCGCCATTCCGGTCCATCGTGGCTGCGTCCCCGCATCGCCGGTGCCCGGCCACGATTCAATTCTTGTTGAACTTGATCGGGTTTATGCTGTTTGCCGGATGACCGGGGAAGTCGACCTTGCAACCATTGGCTCGCTGCTCGCGGATCGTACGCGGGCGACGTTCCTGCTCACCCTCTTGAACGGTGGGCTGACGTCGGCGTCCGCGCTCGCGGATCGAGCCGAGGTCTCACGTTCCCTGGCGAGCTCGCACCTGCGGAAGCTCGTCGAGGGCGGCCTGCTGGCGGTCGAGCCACGGGGCCGGCAGCGGCTCTACCGACTGGCGAGCCAGTCGATCGCCGACGCGCTCGAGGTGCTGATCCTGCTCGCGCCGCCGGCGCGCGTCTCCACGTTGCGGGCCGCGAACGATCGCGACAACCTCCGTCGCGGCCGCCTCTGCTACGACCATCTCGCTGGGCGTGTCGGCGTCGCGCTCGCCGACCAGCTCGTCGCCGCCGAGCTCCTGGCGCCCGAGGCGGACGGCTACGCGGTCCCCGCCGCCGGCGCTGACGCGTTCGCGACGCTCGAGATCGACGTCGCGGCGCTCGCCGACCGATCGCGTCCGCTCACCCGCGCCTGCCTGGACTGGAGCGAGCGGCGCCACCATCTCGCGGGCAGCCTCGGTGCCGCGCTCAGCGGCGAGCTGCTGCGCCGTGGCTGGCTCGAGACGCGCGAGGCGAGCCGGATCGTCACGGTGACGCCAGCCGGCCGCGACGCCCTCCACGACGTCTTCGGCCTTGCGCCCGCCAGTCTCGACCTGCCGCACGGCGACCCCGTGCCGACCGCGACGGCGGCTGCATGAGTCGCCGATGTCGCCCCGCGTGCGCCGCCTGACCGGCGCGCGCACCTCTCCATCCATCCACCCACCGCCGTCCGGCGTCCGGACGGATCGCCGACCCCTCCTCCATGACTGACACCACTGACAACCCGAACGTCGACCCGGCCACCGCCGCCTGGCACCGGCCCCTGCACCACACGGCCCGCGGTGACCTCGACGCCGCCACGGCGCAGACCCCCGGCATGCGGCGGTTCGAGGCCCTGTCCGCCAGGCACGGGGGCACCGAGAAGATCTGGCTGGGCGAGAACCACGTCGGCCCGCATACGAACTCGGCCGACCACCACCACGGGGAGGCCGAGACCGGCATCTACGTGGTCTCCGGCCACCCGGTGTTCGTGTTCCTCGAGGACGGTGAGGAGCGGCGGATCGAGGCGAGCCCCGGCGACTACGTGTTCGTCCCGCCCTACGTGCCCCACCGCGAGGAGAACCCCACCGGCGAGGACGCGGTCGTGGTCCTCGCGCGCAGCACCCAGGAGGGCATCGTCGTGAACCTGCCGAGCCTGTGGGCCACGGCGCCGCTGGACGACGACGAGGCGGGCGGATGACGACGAGCGACTATCGGCTGGCCGTCGACGTCGGCGGCACGTTCACGGACTTCGTCCTCTCCGGCGACGGGGTGGGCGAACGGACTTACAAGGCGAGCTCGACGCCGAGCGATCCCTCCGACGGCGTCCTCGCCGGACTCGAGGCGATCGCGGAGGATCTCGGCCTCGACATCGAGGAGCTCGCCCGGCGGATCGGCGTGATCGTCCACGGCACGACGATCACCACCAACGCGCTGCTCACCCGGACCGGCGCGGTCACCGGGCTGATCGCCACCGACGGCTTCCGCGACACCCTGCTGCTCCGTCAGGGCCGGCGCGAGCGCCAGTGGGACTCGAAGGCTCCGCCGCCGGCGCACCTGGTCCCGCGCGAGCGGATCCGCACGGTCGGCGGCCGGATCGACCGGCACGGCCGCGAGGCGACGCCGCTGAGCGAGCCGGACGTCCGCGCCGCGGCGAGCGCGTTCCGCGGCGGCGGCGTGGAAGCGGTGGCGGTGTCGCTCCTCTTCTCGTTCCTGAACGACGGGCACGAGCGGCGCGTGGCGGAGATCCTGGCCGAGGAGCTGCCGGGCAGGTTCGTGAGCCTCTCGTTCGACATCGCCCCGCAGATCCGCCTGTACGAGCGGACGAGCACGACGGTCGTGAGCGCGCACGTCGGCCCGATCCTGCGCGACTACCTCGACCGGCTGCGCGCGAGGCTGGCCGACGTCGGGTTCGGCGGCTCGCTGCAGGTCATGCAGTCCAACGGCGGGCTCGCGTCCGCGGACATCGTGACCGCGCAGGCCGTGACGACGCTGCTGTCGGGACCGGCCGGGGGCCCGGTGGCCAGCGCCCGGACCGTCGAGCCGGTCGACATGCCGAAGGCGATGACGATCGACATGGGGGGGACGAGCTTCGAGGCGAGCCTCGCGCGCGGCGCCGAGACCGAGATCCGCCCGGGAGGCGAGCTCGGGGGCTACGCGATCGCGACGCCGATGCTCGACATCTCGACGATCGGCGCCGGCGGGGGGAGCATCGCGTGGATCGATCAGGGCGGGATGCTGCGCGTCGGCCCGCAGAGCGCCGGAGCGGATCCGGGCCCCGCCGCGTACGGCCGCGGTGGCACCGGGGCGACGGTCACCGACGCCAACCTGCTGCTCGGCTACCTGGGCACCGACGGCTTCGGCGGCGGCGAGCTGACGCTCGACCGCGAGGCGGCCGAGGCCGCCGTCGGCCGCGTCGCCGAACATCTGGGCATCGGGCTGATCGAGGCGGCGGCGGGCATCGCGACGACGATCAACGCGTCGATGACCGACAGCCTGCGGCTGCTCACCGTGCGCCGCGGCTTCGATCCGCGCGAGTTCGCGCTCGTGGCCGCCGGCGGCGCCGGCCCGGTGCACGCCGCGGCGCTGGCCGACGACCTCGGCGTTCCGCTCGTGATCGTGCCCCACGACGCCTCCGTCCTGTGCGCGTCGGGGATCCTGATCACCGACTTCAAGCACCACTACGTCCGCACGCTGTTCGGCAAGCAGCCGCCGCCCGGACCCGACGACATCGAGCAGGTGTTCAGAGCCCTCGAGGCCGAAGCCGACGCGCAGCTCGCGGCCGAGGGAGTGGACGGGGAGACCGTGCGCTTCCGGCGGCTCGCCGAGGTGCGCTACGTCGGCCAGCTCCACGCGATCGACGTGGCCTTCCCGGAGCGCGCCGCGATCTCGGCCGCCGTCCTCGACCGGCTCGAGGAGGACTTCCACCCGGCTCACCGGGAGCGCTACGGGCACGCGCTCCACGGCACCGAGACGGAGATCCTCAACGTCCGCCTCGAGGCACGGGGACGCGCGTGGGACGACGGGAACGACGGTCTGGCCCGCGGTCGCGGGGGGAACGGGGCGGCCCCGCCGACCCGGCCGGCGTGGTTCGACGGCGGGTTCGTCGAGACCCCGGTGCTCGACGCGGTCGGGCTCCACCCGGGCGCCGTCGTGACCGGCCCGGCCCTCGTCGAGCTGCCCACCAGCACGATCGTCGTGCCGCCCGAGCACGAGCTGGCGGTGGATCCGTCGGGCAGCTACCTGCTGCACCGGTCGTCCGACTCCCTCGAAGCGGTCGCTCGGCGACTGCGGTCTGGAGGTACCAGTGTCTAGCGTGGTCGCCGCCGATCCCGTCCTCGCCGCGGTGGTCGCGAACCGCCTGCACGCGACCGCCGAGCACATGGCCGAGACGATGCTCCGGACCTCGCGCTCGCCGATCTTCCAGATCCGCGACTTCGTGACCGGCATCTTCACGGCCGACGGGCGCTGGGTCGCCACGAAGGACTGGATCCCGGTGCTCGCCGGGTCGATGCCGAGCGCGTACGAGGCGGTGGCGGAGCGGTTCGCGGGCGACGTCCACGACGGCGACGTCTACGTCCTCAACGATCCGTACCACGGCAACAACCACCCGCCCGACATCACCGTCGTGAAGCCCGTCTTCCACGCGGGCGAGCTGGCGTTCTGGACGATGAGCAAGGGCCATCACGCCGATGTCGGCGGCGGCGGCGTGCTCGGCTACAACCCGTACGCGGTCGACGTGTGGGACGACGCCGTCCGGATCCCGCCGGTGCGCCTCTACGACCGCGGCGTCTACCAGCGCGACGTGTGGGAGCTGATCCTGCTGAACGTCCGCATGCGCGAATTCGTCGAAGGCGATCTCCACTGCCAGGTGGGCGCCGTGAGCGTCGGCGCCGAGGACCTCCTCGCGATGCTCGACAAGTTCGGGTCCGGCGCGGTGGGCACGGCGATCGACCGTCAGCTCGCGGCCGCGGAGCGGCACATGCGGACGGAGATCGCGCAGATCCGGGACGGGACGTACCGGGCGACCCGTTCGATCGAGAACGGCAGCGCCGTGCACACCGACCCGGTCGCGGTGAGGGTCGAGGTGCGCGTGGAGGGCGAGCGGATCACGTTCGACTTCACGGGCTCGGACCCACAGACCGCCGGCTACGCGAACTCGACCTACTCGAACACGGTGGCCTCCTGCCACATCGGCCTGTTCGCGCTCGTCGACCCCGACCTCGGGATGAACAGCGGCTCGACGGCGCCGATCGAGGTGATCGCCGAGCCGGGCACCGTGGCCAACGCGGTCGAGCCCGCGGCGACGACGCTGTGCACGCTGGCGAACTGCGAGGCGACCGTCGAGGCGATCTGGCTCGCGCTGGCGGACGCCGTGCCGCAGGGCAGCAACGCCGGGTGGTCGCGCGCGTGCAACTTCGCCGAGGCGGGCGTCGAGGAGTCGACCGGCCGCCCGTTCGTCACGATGGGCGCCTTCGGCGGCGGGGGCTCGGGCGCCACGCTCGGCGCCGACGGCTGGGATGGCCTCGGCACGCCGGTGACGATGGGGGGCGCCCAGACGCGCGACCCCGAGCAGCATGAGCTGACGGGACCCTCGACCGTGCTCGGCTTCGGCCTGCGGACCGACAGCGGGGGCGCCGGGCGCTGGCGCGGCGGACTGGGTGTCTGGGTGAAGTACCGCGTCGAGCAGGACGGGCTGCCGAACCTTCGCTGGGGCGGCGGCACGAGCGAGGAGACGGCGCCGTTCGGCCTGCACGGCGGCCACGGCTCGGCGCCGAGCACCGGCGAGATCCATCACCCGGACGGCACCGTCGAGGCGGCCGCCGTCAACACCATCCGCACCGTCAACGCCGGTGACGTCGTCGTCGCGAACCACGCCGGCGGAGGCGGGTACGGCGATCCCGCCGAGCGCGACCCCGAGCTCGTCCTCCGTGACGTCCGCTCGGGCCTCGTCTCGCCCGAGGCGGCGGAGCGCGACTACCGCGTGGCCGTCGACATCGCCACATGGGCGATCGACCACCCAAGAACGGCCGCGCTCCGCGGCGAATGAGCCAAGAGAACCAGGAAGGCACGAATGTCCAGCATCACCCGCACGCTCTCGAGACGAAGGACGGCCCTCGTCCTGCCCCTGCTCCTACCCAGCCTGGCGCTGGCCGCGTGCGGGAGCAGCGGCAACGGCGGAGCCACGACAAAGAACGCGTCGGCGACGCTGCCCGCCGGGGTGGCGCAGGCTCGTGCCCTCGTGGACGCGGCGTCGAAGACGCCGAAGTTCTTCGCTCCTCCGGCGTTCGCCACGACCAAGGCGCGCGGCAAGACCGTCTGGTACGTCGGCGATCAGAGCTCGAACATCATCCAGGAGTGGACGAGCGGCGCGAAGCAGGCGCTGGCGTCACAGGGCGTGAAGCTCCGGGTCTACGACCCCGGGTCCGCGAGCGCCGAGCACATCAAGGGGATCCAGCTGGCCATCGCCAACAGGGCGGCCGCGATCATCCTCGGCGACGGCTGGTCCCCGGTGGTCTTCTCGGCCCAGGTCGCGCAGGCGAAGAAGGCGGGGATCCCGTTCTTCAGCCTCGTATCGGGGACGCCGAAGTTCCAGCCGAAGGTCCCGGGCCTCGCCCTCGACGTCAGCTATGACTACGTCGCCGTCGGGCGCCTGCTCGCGGACTGGTTCATCGCCGATTCGAACGGCAAGGGCGACGCCCTGCTCATCGAGTCGCCGGACATCCCGAGCTCCACGTTCGAGCTGAACGGCTTCCGCGAGGAGGTCGCGAAGCTCGCTCCGGGCGCGAAGGTGACGACGAAGAAGTTCAACGCGACGACCGCGCCGAACCTCGGCCAGGACCTCGTGGCGAACATCGCGCGGACGGGGATCCTGGCCGACCCGAAGCTCGGCTACATCATCCCCGCGTTCGACAGCCAGGCCCTGTACGCGCAGACGGGCGTGCAGCAGGCGGGCGCCGGCCAGCGGGTCAAGACCGCGGGGTTCAACTCGATCGTCCCGCAGATGCAGAACCTCAAGAAGGGCAACACGCCGTTCCGGATGGACGTCGGCGGCGTCAACGTGTGGCTCGCCTACGCGCTCGCCGACAACGTCCTGCGCGCGATCGTCGGCCAGCCGCTCGTGCGCGACCCGCACGTCGGCGTCCGGGTGTTCACGCACGACAACGTCCAGAACCTGAACGTGAACGCCGAGGACGACGCCGCCTGGTACGAGGTCGACTACCCGAGCCTCTACACGACGAAGGTCTGGACGAAGAAGTGAGCGCGCTGCACGCCGCCGGGATCTCGAAGACGTTCGGGGCCGTCCGGGTGCTCGAGGACGCCGCGCTGACGTTGCAGCCCGGCGAGATCCGGGCGCTCGTGGGCCGGAACGGATCCGGGAAGTCGACGTTCATCAAGATCCTCGCCGGCTTCCACGAGCCCGATCCGGGGGGGACGCTGGAGGTCGGCGGGGAGGCCGTCGACCTCCCCGTCCGGCTCGGCTCGGCGCAGCGCCACGGCCTGAGCTTCGTGCACCAGGACCTGGCGCTGGTCGACGAGGGGAGCGTCGTGGACAACGTGCTGGTCGGCCGCTTCGCGACCGCCGCGGGTGGGCGGATCCCGTGGCGGCGGGAGCGCCGCCGGGTCGCCGAGGCGCTCGCGCGGTTCGGCGTCGAGGCCGATCCGCGCGCCGCGGTCTCGGAGCTCGGGCAGGTCGACCGGGCGCTCGTCGCGATCGCGCGGAGCCTCCTCGAGCTGCCCGAGGCGGGAGGCGTGCTCGTCCTCGACGAGCCCACCGCCTTCCTGCCCGACGAGGACGTCGAGCGGCTGTTCGCCGCCGTCCGCGAGGTCGCCGCCACCGGCACCGCGGTCGTGTACGTGAGTCATCGCCTCGACGAGGTGCTGGCGCTCGGCCACACCGTCACCGTGCTGCGGGACGGGCGGGTGGTCTCGACCGAGCCCACGGCGGGCCTCCCCAAGGAGCGCCTCGTCGAGCTCATCCTCGGCCAGGAGCTCGAGGCGTTCTACCCGTCCCTCGCCGACGCGGGTTCGGAGCGCGTGCTCGAGGCGAACGGGCTGCGGGGCGCCGTCGTTCGCGACGTCTCGCTGTGGCTGGCGGCGGGCGAGATCGTCGGCGTCACCGGCCTGAACGGGTCGGGCTTCGACGAGCTGCCCTACCTGCTCTTCGGCGCCGGCGATGCCCGCGCGGGGACGGTCACCGCCGGCGGGACGACGCGCGATGCCGCCGATCTGCGCCCGGAGGTCGCGATCGCGGCCGGGCTCGCGCTGCTGCCCGGCGACCGCCAGCGGCGCAGCGGCGTCCAGGACCTCCGCGTGCGGGAGAACGTGTCCCTCCCGGCGCTCCGCCAGTTCTTCCGCGGCGGGCGCCTGCGTCATGGCGAGGAGCGGCGCGCGGTGCGGTCCGTGCTCGAGCGCCTGACCGTCACGCCACCCGACGATCGGCTCCTCCTCAGCCAGCTGAGCGGGGGCAACCAGCAGAAGGCGCTGCTCGGCAAGTGGCTCCAGCTCGCGCCTCGGGTGCTGCTCCTGCACGAGCCCGCCCAGGGGGTCGACGTCCTCGCCAAGCGCGAGCTCTTCGTCCAGATCGAACAGGCGGCGCAGGGCGGGGCGGCGGTGCTCATCGCGAGCGCCGAGGCGGAGGACCTCGTGCACCTGTGCCACCGGGTCCTCGTGCTCCAGGACGGGCAGGCCGCGGGCCAGCTCGCGGGCGGCGAGATCAGCGAGGAGCGGATCGCCGAGCTGTCCTACCGCGGCGACGCGGGCTCGAGCCCGATCCCGACGACCACCGGAGTGACGACATGAGCGCGTTGAAAGAGCGAGTCCGGCGGCGGCCGGCATCCCGAGCGCCGTCGCGCGGAGGCGGCGGCGAGGCGGCCGAGCGCTACGGCCTGCTCGTGGCGTGGGCGGTGCTCGCGCTCGCGTTCGTGATCACCGAGTCGGGCTTCCGCTCCACCGAGACGATCAAGATCATCTTCGGCTCGCAGTCGACCCAGCTGATCATCACCCTCGCGGTGGTGGTGGTGCTCCTGGCCGGCGAGTTCGACCTCTCCGTCGGCGCCGTCGTCTCCGTGGCCTCGACGATGCTCGTGTACTTCAACGGAGTCCACCACTGGCCGATCCTCCTCGCGCTGCTCGCGGTCGCGGCGATCGTGGTCGGTATCGGGGTGGCCAACGCGGTGCTCGTGCTCGCGTTCGGCGTGCCGTCGATCGTCGTGACGCTAGGCATGGCGACGCTGATCGCCGGCGTCTCGCACGGCATCGCGGGGGAGGGCGCGCAGGGCGGGGTCTCCCAGCCGTTCGTCGACACGATCGGCCACCAGTGGGTCGGTCTGCCGATCGCGTTCTACATCGCGCTCGCCGTCGGGATCGGGCTCTACTACGTCGTCGAGCACACCCCCTGGGGTCGCTACCTCGTGTTCGTCGGCCGGGGCCGCGACGTCGCCAGGCTCGCCGGCCTGCGCGAGCAGCGCTACCGGGCGGCCGCGTTGATCGCGGGCTCGGTCCTCGCCGGCCTCGCCGGCGTGCTCCTGGTCGGGCTGACCGGCGCGACGGCCCCGTCGTCGGGCGACTCCTACCTCCTGCCCGCGTTCGCCGGCGCGTTCCTCGGGGCGACCACGATCAAGCCGGGGCAGTTCAACGTGTGGGGCTCGTTCGTCGCCGTCTACTTCCTTGTGACCGGGGTCACCGGCCTGCAGCTCCTCGGCTACACCGGCTGGGTCGAGGACGCGTTCTACGGCGGGTCGCTGCTGATCGCCGTCGTCGCGACGCAGATCGTTGCCCGGCACCGCGCTCGCAATTTGAAGGCGACGGC